>NZ_JALAAI010000067.1:0-21019 GCF_052785085.1 Candidatus Electrothrix sp. | reverse complement strand
TTGTTCAGATTATGCGTAAAATAAGGAGAGAAAAGGACTTAAGGGAGTTAATAGAAGAGCATTTTCATCCAGGTGTTCCAGCTATTTAAGTGGTACCAGAGGGATATGTCAGATAGGAAATTATCAGTACAATTATGGAAAGATGCTGAACAACCTGGATCTGACAAGTTAATGCTTGAAGACATTAAAAATAGAATTCGTGAAGTTGCAAAAACAATTTACAATAACGAGTTATATGCTGATGAATTTGTAGCTGTTGATTCAAAGACATTAGTTCTTATTCAACTTGCTGATCTATTTACTAGCAGTATCAATCGAACATTAAATGCTTCTGGCAATAGAACCTCGGCAAAGGATGATTTTGCGAAGGCCATGTTGTCGACATTCGGGATGACTAAAGAGAAAGAAAATATATCAAGTATCGGTGACTGTGCATATCATTTCAGTTTATAAAGGAGCTTGCAAATCATTTTTTACATCGGTCTTAAGCGTCCTGGTTTAACGGTTATGAAAACAAAATGATGTGTATCGAATAATGCGAGCTTGACAGGGATCGAAAGTCGCATAATGTAACGTTATGTAAAATAAACAGAGCCGGGCAATCCCGGCTCCATGATTAGATTCAACCCATCACAACACCGCAGTCACCGTATTACTCGCTTCACTCTCACCGGCCTTGTTCACCGCAATAACCGATTATCCTTTCCTGCGAGACAACAATAACGCCTCCTCCACAGGCGGGGGAAGCTGAAGCAGATGAAAACGATCAGCGGAAAAAGCATAATCCTCTCCGCTTTCATCGGTCAACCGTAGGTAGCCGTGCTTGGCGGCATCCTCATCATGGATTACCGGATAAACTTTCCCGGTTTCAAGAGAAGCTTCGTATCCTGTATTATCAAGGCATATCGCAAATTGCATTGTTCCCTCTTTTGTTTAGTCCAGAAACGGAAGTTTCAGTTTGAATTCTTTTCTGTCTATTCCGTGAGCTTCGTACCAGTGGACTTCTGCGAAACGTACAGTACCGTCAACAAGGCGTACTTCTGCTTTTCCCTTCAGTTTTCGCCATTTTTTCCCGCCGTAAACTCTGGATAAAAAAGGCCACCTTGCCGCCGTCCGGGGATTTCTTCCAGTCCAGAAAAAGCCAGCCCGGCAATAATGTTCTGTACCAGAATCCTGATGTCTGCTTCGGGTCGAGGGAAACGTGCCATAACAATCTCCTGTACCGTTTTACTTGTCCTTTTTTGTGGTTACAATGCTTCGTTGTAAACATGCAACGTCCCATTGCACGCTTACAATGCCTCAATGTAAGCGTAACATGGCCCGCTGTAAGCTTGCAACGTCACGTTGCAGGCTTCACATGCGGCATATGAAGTTTACAATGCCTCGTTGTAAACATGCAACGTCCCATTGTACACTTACAATGCCTCAATGTAAGCGTAACATGGCCCGCTGTAAGCTTGCAACGTCACGTTGCAGGCTTCACATGCGGCATATGAAGTTTACAATGCCTCGTTGTAAACGTGCAACGTCTCATTGTACGCTTGCAATGCCTTGTTGTACGCTTGACATGACCCGCTGTAAGCTTGCAACGTCATGTTGCAGGCTTCATATGCCGCATGTGAAGTGTACAATACCGCGTTGTACATTGCCCTGCATTTTTCCCTCCTTTCAGGTGATTTTTTCCTTTACAAATCACAACCAATTCTTTTTATACGGATTCCCTCGCAGATGCAAAAAATACAATATATAGGATTTACTGATTGATGATTGTCTATATATTGTGCTATAAAGCTCACGTCAGTTATTAATCAGAGGCTCTTTTTCAGAGCAGTTTCCATAAAATTTTCTGGCTGAAATAACCAAAGCCACTATCACGCAAGGGACATATAATGGGGAAAGATATGAGCAGTACTATCTCACAGCAGCTCCTGACAGAGACAGCTGAAACCGTCTTGGCACGTCGTTATTATTTGAAAGATAGTAATGGTAATGCGCTGGAAAACTGGGACGCCCTTTGTCGTCGGGTTGCCGATGCCGTAGCAACAGTTGACAGCGAGCAAGAAGATTATGAGACGATTCGGGAAGATTTTTTCAATATGATCCACTCTCTTGATTTCCTGCCCAATTCTCCCTGCCTCATGAATGCCGGAACAGACCTGGGCCAGCTTTCAGCCTGCTTTGTTCTTCCCATAGAAGATTCTATGGATGGTATCTTCACCTCTATCCGCAACGGTGCTCTGGTGCATAAAACCGGAGGAGGAACCGGCTATTCTTTTTCCCGACTGCGTCCCAAGAATTCCTCGGTCCGCTCTACTCAAGGCGTTGCTTCCGGGCCGCTCAGTTTTGCAGCCGTGTTTGATGCTGCTACTGAAACGATCAAACAAGGCGGAAAACGGCGTGGAGCCAATATGGGGGTCTTGCGGATTGACCATCCAGATATCATGGATTTTATCTCTGCAAAAGAAGATCAGGATAAGTTTACCAACTTTAATTTCTCTGTGGCAATCACTGATGCCTTTATGCAAGCTGTCAAGAACGACAACGATTACGATCTGATTGATCCGTCGGATAACCGGATTGTGGATTCCCTGAATGCAGCCAAGGTCTTTGAGAAAATTGTTGATCTTGCCTGGCATAATGGCGAGCCTGGTGTTCTTTTTATTGACGCTGCCAACCGCACCAACGCAACACCGCAACTAGGTGATTTTGAAGCAACAAATCCTTGCGGAGAACAATTTTTGCTTCCATATGAATCGTGCAATTTAGGCTCAATTAATCTGGGGCAATATGTTCAGGAAAAGCAGGTGGATTTTGAACGACTCGGCACCACCGTGAAGACAGCGGTTCGTTTTCTTGATAATGTGATTGACTGTAATCGCTTTCCGATTCCTGAGATTGAGGACATGACCAGGCAAACGAGAAAAATAGGACTGGGTGTCATGGGTATGCACGATATGCTTATCCAGCTGGGTCTTGCCTATGGCGACGAAGCAGGGCGAGAGACCTCTGCTCAGGTTATGCGTTTTATTCGTGAACAAGCAGAAGCAGCCTCTGTTGAGCTTGCCATGCTCAAAGGAAGCTTTCCAGCCTATGACCCTGCAATCAACAAATATCCAGCCCGGCGCAATGCTGCCTTGACCTCAATTCAGCCCACTGGCACTGTTTCCATGATTGCTGACTGCGCCTCTGGTTGTGAACCCTATTTTTCCGTGGTTATGGAAAAAAATGTCATGGATGGTGACCGCTTTCTCATGGTGAATAAGCATTTTGAAGCTGTGGCAAAAAAAGAAGGCTTTTTCTCAGATGCATTGATGAAAAAAGTTGCCAGCACCGGGACCGTTGTTGGTCATGATGAAATTCCTGAAAAATGGCAGGACATATTCCGAACGGCACAGGACATATCCCCGGAAGACCATATCCGCATGCAGGGAGCCTTGCAAAGCAATGGCGTCGACTCTTCCATCAGCAAGACCATCAATCTGCCCTCCTCAGCCACAAAGGAAGATGTACGTTTTTCCTATATGCTTGGATTTGAATTGGACTGCAAGGGCCTGACAGTCTATCGTGATGGTTCTCGTGATGCCCAGGTTCTGAAGACCATTGGCTCTGAGGAGACAAAGACTGCCACAGTTTCCAGCCAGGGGATCCTTCATAAAAAAGAACTGCCCGATGTACTCAGTGCCAAGCGCTATCGCCTCAAGGATGCTAACGGCAATACCATTTATATCATTGTATGCTTTGCTGAAAATGAAACACCCATGGAGGTCTTTGCTAAATTTCCTTTTGATAACCGATTTGATTTGAAGGATAAATCCACTATGTGGACAACTACTTGCCGTTTAGTTTCTTTGGCACTTCGTTATCAGATCCCTATGGAGGAGGTGATCAAACAACTTGATCGCTCCAGTGGACATATGCTTGACTTACCCGCTCAATTGGGTAAACTGCTCAAGTCGTTTATGGCTGGAACCCGGAACGGGTTTTCGTCTTCATGCCCGGAATGTCCTGGTGCCTTGGTCTTTGAGGAGGGCTGTGAGGTTTGCCGGGAATGCGGCTATTCTAAATGTTCCTGACAGATCATAGTGATCTGTCAGGGCAAAAAGTTACCTGAGCAACTATGGCGAAAATACAGCGCAATCAGTCGTGTCCTTGCGGATCTGGAAAAAAACACAAACATTGCTGTTTGATCCTGCAACAGAGTGGATCTCTTTCCACGCCTATGCAGCAAATGAACGTCTCTTTACTGGAAGAGATAACAAAAATTCAGCAGGATGCTGCTGAATTTAAGGAACAGGTGTATCAGCTTGGCGTTTTTGTTTTTTTCAGTATGGAAAACGGGGATGCCTGGGTGTTGGAGGCCACAGACAGTGATGCTGTGCAAGTAGCCAGCAAAGGGCACCCTTATCAGCCGCCAGTGACTGAAGATAACGAACGGATCGTGGTGGAGTGGAGTCATAATTTTGCGTTCCAAAAGAAGCGGCTCTTTATGACTGGGTATAAGGATGGAGCAGAGAAAGAAATTCTAGCTGCACCAACTCAACAGATCAATGCAGCTCTGCGCAGAATTATAAAACAGTATCCCAAAGAACTTCTTAATAAGGTACATATGCGTGACGAGGAAGACCTGGCATCGTCATAAAAAGAAGAGTTATCAATTGATCTCACCTGAATTCGTGCAATACGATTGATTGCAGTCATAGTTGATGACCAAGGTTGTTGATCAAGGTAATCTTTTTTTTACTGGTTGCCTTGATCCCTCAGAAGAGCATGGGCCTTTTCCAATAACCTGATCAGTTCCTCTGCGGGCATTCCTGCCTGTTCTGCAACACCGCTTAAATCAAACTGCCGGGCTCCGGTCCCGTTCATTCCTGACATCCAGGGCATATCCTGCCCGAGCATCTTGTAGCGACGCCGGGAGAATTCCAGCAAATCCCATCCTTGCGCTAAGTTATATAACCAGAGGATCACACCAATATTAATATATCCTGGTGTCTGCTGCCAGGAAGGAAGATTTGGCCAAAGGGCATCAGGCCGGGAATGTCCAGTGCGTGTTTTCATGAGCTGCCCCCATTGTTGATAGATGCCCTGAATCATGTCATGATCATCAATTCCAGTCAAGGCGTTGAGGTGATCGTCAAAATCACTAAGCCGGGCAGCACCAACGCTGATGGTATGAACCTCTGGTCGTTGGATACAGAAGAGGTCATTAAACTGGATCGGTGTAAGAGGATCACAGATTTTTTTCAGGCATTCCGGCGGAGTTTGTAACATACCGCCCTTATCTGTGGGGCTGATGATAAATACGCCCATATTCTGAGCAGCTGCTGCCTCCAGGGCAAGGCTGTTGCGTTGATAAATCGTGTACCAGTGCAGATTCATATAATCAAACCCGCCATCGTCCTGATGGGCAATGGCCTTTAAGAGAATGTCCACATCAGCATGGCCTGAAAATCCCACCCAGCCTACTTTTCCTTGATCCTGAAGTTTACGGGCAGCAGCCAGACAACCACCTGGTCGGCATACCTGCCACAGGCTTTGATGATTATTGAGACCGTGCAGAGCCAGAAGATCAACCCGGTTTTGCCCCAAACGATTTAGTGAGTCCAATACATTGGCAGTAAAGAGTTCTGGATCTTCTTCAGGCCGCACCTTGGTTTGCAGAATAAAAGAATCTCGCTCATAACGGGCCAGGATGGAAGCGAGCTGGCGTTCAGAGGTACCATAATTCCGGGCCGTTTCGATATGAGTTATGCCCAGAGAAAGGGCTTTGTCCACCAGTTTTGCAAGATCCTGCTGCCTTTGCTCCGGGATCTGATCAAGAGGCATATCCTGCGGAGAATATCTGGAGCGCATCATCCCCAGCGATACGACCGGCATGGGCAAGCCGGTTTTACCGAATACTCTGAAGGGAACAGGCGAGGAAACAGGATGTTCAGTATTTTTTAGGAAGGGAGTATTTTGTTGATTCATGGTGTGCTTTTGGAACTCAATTGTTTTAGTAATTTGACTTTAAGGGCTTTTTTGTAACGAATACATTGCAATTTACTCAAATTATAGGGTAACCTCAAGTATTGTTGGTGAGTAAAAAATGCTTGGTTCGTGGTGTGTTCCATGGGGAAGATTAATGTGTTCATTTTTTCACGAATTTGTGATGGGTGACAAATCAGATGGGACAGAATTGGGCAAAAGGTACAATGATCCTTGCTTCGGATAACTGTACGATATATAATTTCAAGTATACGTTAGACATATACATCAAGACAGGGAGAGGCAAAATATGTTAAGGACTCAGGTATATTTAACAGAGTATGAAAAAAAAGCCCTGTCCGCGATTTCGGCGAAATCAGGGAAAAAGCAGAGCGAGTTGATCCGAGAGGCTATAGATAATTTTATATCAAAATTCCGCTGTGAAAAACGGGAGGATATTTTTGACAGGTTATCTGGAATGTGGGCGGATCGGGATGAATCCTTTACAGCAGAATCGCTTCGCAACGAGTGGGACAGGAAGATGTGACATGGCGAAATATTTAGTGGACACAGATATTCTGATTGATTTTTTTCGCGGCAATGAGCAAGCGAAAGCATTTATACGCTCAAATTTCGATTCAATCATCCTGTCATCCATTACTGTTGCGGAGCTGTACGCCGGAGTGCGGGAAGGAGATGAAAGGACGAATCTTAATGAGTTTATTGAGTTAGTCCCTGTGGTATCAGTGACAGATGAAATTGCTGTGCAGGGAGGGCTGCTGAAAAAAGATTACGCCAGATCACACGGAACAGGTCTTGCTGATGCGATTATCGCGGCTACTGCTCAAACCTGCGATGCTATACTCTGTACCCTAAATAGAAAACACTTTCCGATGATTCAAGACCTTAAAATTCCATACACTAAATAATCCTGTGAACACCTGCACACCAAACAGCCACATCGTTGATTCCAGATTTTACAGCGGCGGTTACACCACTGTCGAAGCCCGTAGAATTTTTTGTGACCTTCGCCGCTACCAGCATTGGCTTGATGTGGAAGCGGCCCTGGCCCTTTCTCAGGCAGAACTGGGGATTATTCCCTGTGCTGCTGCTGAAAATATTGAGCAGAACGCCCGGATTTGCATGCTTGACCTTGATGGTATCCGCCAGGGCTTACAGCTCACCAATCATTCCTTAATGCCTCTGCTTGAGGCATTGCGTAAGGTCTGTGATACTGAGGCAGGCCAGTTCATTCACTTTGGAGCCACAACCCAGGATATTCAGGATACCGCCCAAGTGCTTGAACTTCGCAATGTGTTATTCGTTGTAGAGCGTGATCTGCATAAGATTATCAGTCTGCTTATGCAACGGACCAGGCAATATCGTGATCTGGTAACCATTGGCCGGACCCACTCACAACATGCCCTGCCCATGACCATAGGTCTGAAAATGGCTGGCTGGCTTGATGAAGTCTGGCGTAATGTGGAGCGACTTGAACAGATGAAGGAGCGGCTCCTGGTGAGTCAGCTCTTTGGCGGAGTAGGGACAATGGATGCCTTTGGTGAAAAGGCCTTGCCCTTGTTGGAAAAATTTTCTGGCAAACTCGGCCTTGCTGTTCCTCATGTGGCCTGGCATGCCTCCCGTGATCGTTTTGCTGAATTCCTTTCCTGCCTGGCCATGATCGGAGGTTCCCTGGCCCGCATTGCCGATGAGATCCGTTGTTTGGCCCGCAATGAAATCCATGAAATGGAAGAGCCCTTCCATATGGGAAAAATAGGCAGCAGCACCATGCCCCATAAAAGGAACCCGGAGCTTTGCGAACAGGTGGTGGTCTTGTCCAAACTGATCACCTCCAATGTCGCCTTGGGCTACGAAGGGTTAATCTGTGAACATGAGCGGGATTATCGTTCGGTTCGGCTGGAATGGGCTGCTCTCACAGACAGTTCCCTGTATATCTGCGGTCTGCTGGCCCTGATGAAGGATATCCTTGCTGATATGATGGTCCATGAACAGAGGGTTCGCAGCAATGTGCTCAAGGCAGCACCATTGATCTCAACCGAGGCCTTGATGTTCTTTTTAGGAAAAACCATTGGCAAGCAAAATGCTCACACCCTTGTCTACGAGGCATCCATGCGAGCTGTTGAAACCGGGCAATCTCTGCTAGACATACTTATGGAGGATCCAGCAATAGCAGAGAATTTCAGCAAAGAGGAGATTGAGCAATCGACTGCCCCGGAAAAACATATTGGCAAGTCCAAAGAACTCACTGAGCAGACAATCAGCTTTGTTGAAACCCGTATGCAGGATCGGGAAACACCTGCAGGGGATGCAGCACACTGTCCTTTATGTACAGAGCAGGAAGGATGTTTATGTGTGCTATGATTTTTTGATGCACTCAGGATTTGCCTGGTTGCCCTCGTTGGCAAGAAGATGGACAACACCTTGATTACCATCAACAAAAATGAGATTTCCCGTTTGAATCCGTTCCGTACATCCAGCAACATCCACCACACAAGGCAGACCGTATTCCCTGGCTACAGTTCCGGCATGGGAAAGGTAGCTGCCCACCTCCACTGCTGCAGCCCCGGCAGTGAGAAAGAGAGGAGTCCATGCAGGATCAGTGTACGGAGCAACCAGGATTTCACCAGGCTGTAATTCCGCATCCACAGCAGGATCCAGAATGACCCGGGCAATACCCTTGTACGATCCTGGTGACGCCGATTGTCCGGGAAGAACAGTACTGTCTCCATGCTCAGGCCGTTGTCGATGTTCCGGCAGATCAATACCCACTGTTTTTCGTGGGACTTTGCGGGAAAAACGGACATGCTCAAGCCGTCGCTGTCGCAACCGTTCCTCAATATCACGCCAGCCCAGCTGACCTTGCTGCATTTTGTCTATTTCCTCTGGATAGAGAAAGAAGATATCGTCTTTACATTTCAGTTCTCCCTGACCAAGAAGGTTGCGTTCAATACCGAGCAGCTTTTTGCGCACACTGTACAGCCCTATCATGTAATAAAAGCGGGAATTCTCCCTGAGTTTAACCAGATACCTTGTTTCATTGAGAAGAAAGCGAAGGAGACGCCAGCGGGGCCGGAAAAAACGTTCAAAAGGGAGCTGTTCAAGCTGTCGGCGCAACTCAGCCTCAAGTTCATTCCGGCTGTGTCCTGAATGTTGTGCAGATTGTTTTTGCTTTGTATCAGCCAGCAGGTAATTACGGACCATACCGAGAACCTGACTCGGCTCTTCCTCCCAGCGAGGAGATTGAAGTTCTATTTCCCGCACAGCCCGATGCCCATGTTTTTTTAGGAATTGATCAAAGAAGCAGAGGAAGTTTTTTGCATCAGGGAGCTGTCGGAGCCTGGGCAGCAGCTGGTTCAGAGAGCATTGCAGGAGCATATCCCGTACTACCTGACATTTGCCCGCTTCCTGGGCAAGTGCCTGAATTTCACGCCCCATCTCTGCAGAAAGCACCCCTTGCTGACCAGCGCAAAGCCGGGGGATTATATCGGAAGATGCATCAGGCAGCCAAAAGTGAAGAAGTTGTTTCAGAGGGCCGGGAAGAAGTATACTGCGTCCTGCGGAAAAGTTAACGATCAGAGGCATCTTACCAATCGGGGTAAAAAGATCAGGCAAAAAGAGCCGTAACCATGCCTCAACAGGAGTACAGGAAGGATCGTCTTCCACTTTACGACAGAGATCTCTGTAATGATCCATAGCGTTATCAGGCAGTTTTCGGGTACGGGCAAGAAATAATCCAAAGGTGAGATACACATACAACAGAAGCGCAAGGTACAGAGGAAGCTTGCCCCAGGAAATTCGTTTCAGCGGTACTGCCGTCTCTATGCTGAGGTCGTAGAGAAGTGTGGCCAGTTCCTGCTCGGAAAATTTGACAGGGAGGTGAGAGAGGAAAAATTCAAGGTCGAGATATACCCTCCCTTCGATAAAACGAGCCCAGGGAGAGATTGCCAGGGAAAAAATCCACAGAGTTATAGGAGAAAGCGGTTCGGTCAGGTTCTCAGCAAGCGGTTTGCCCAGAACATATTTCCCAGCAGGATCCTGTGTTCGCTTCTGGCCGCCCATCGCTGTAATAGGACGTGATTGCAGCAAATAGAATGTATTATCAGTTATGGCCCATTCCAGGTCCTGGGGCGAGCCAAAATGTTTCTCTGCCCGGATGGCCCAATGTGCTACTTTGCTGATTTGATCAGGTTCAAGGGTTTCCTGCTGTTGTTTTTCAGAGGGAACCTCTTCCAGGCGGGATTCGGTACTGTCCTGAAGACTGGAGGAAACCATAAAGCGTTTACAGGCAATCCGGCGATCACGCAGTTGCAGGGAATTACGATCCAGAATATAATGATCCGGTGTCACTCTGCCGTCAACAAGAGCAGCCCCCATTCCCCAGGAAGATTCAATAACGATTTCTTCTGCTTGAGAAACCGGGTTGACCGTAAAGGTGATTCCTGACACATCGGCCCGAATCATCTCCTGCACCACCACAGCCATTTGGGCAGCAGCATGTTCAATCCCGTGGGCAAAACGATAGCTGACTGCTTCGGCATTCCACAGCGAGGCCCAGCAGAGGCGAACCATGTGCAGCAGATTTGTCCGGTCAACATAATAATAGGTTCCGTGTTGCCCGGCAAAACTGGCATCCTGAAGATCTTCTGTGGTAGCAGAACTGCGCACGGCACAGAAGATACTGCTTCCTCTTACCTGGATAAGCTGGTCATAGGCATCAAAGATGGCCTTGGAAGGAAGGGCGGGGAACTCGGTCGAAGTTATTATTTCACGGATCAAAGCGCAGTAACGTTCCAGCCCCTTTGCTTCGGCTCTGCTCAACTGATCCAGTTCCTTTTCCAAACCAAGGGATGCAAAGAACTCGCTATATCCCTGCGTTGTGATAACAAAACCGGGAGGGACAGGGAAACCTGCTTTGGTCAACTCGCCAAGATTTGCCCCTTTCCCACCAACAATGGCAGTATCTTTTTTATTGATAACAGAAAAGGGACGGATGTAAGGGGTGGTCATGGGCATTCCGGGGTGTCCTGTGTTGGCTTTTTGGCTTTGTTATCCCTCCCCCTTGGGGAGGGGGGTGTGGAAGTTATTATGGAATAATAACGGATAATCAGGTTAAAACCAATGAATTCTTTGTCCTGAATTCCTGAGTTTGTGGTGGTATTACTGTACCGGATAATACAGTTTTGTATTTTTTTTCTTTTCTTTCTTAAAGATAATGTTATGTTAGGGTATTTTGCTTTGCCAGTGGTCAATTTTCTGACCGTTTTTCTCTCCTTAAGGGGTGGGACAGGGTACGGCAGAGTTTATTCTTCAGAAAAAATGTACGTAAGGAGGTTTTGATTATGGGAAAATATACTGTAAAGATTACACCAGGGAAACGCGCTGATGCCTGTAGCTGCAAAATGAGGCAACAGAGGTACACTGTGGAAGCCGAGAGCAAAGATGCAGCCATGACACTTGCCGGTAACAGATGGTACGATGCAGAATGCCCGAATAGCCAGCCTGCTGATTGTTCTTATAGCCGGGAAGATATTATTGCAGAGTGTAGTTATATTGTCCAGGAAGTATAAGAGCCTTGCTGTGGTCTGTTTTTGTTTTATCCTTCCACAAGGGGAGGGGAAGGACTCAAGTGCCAAGGTCTTGCTGGGTCTGGGAAAGGGCTTTGAAGTCGTGCCCTGAAGGCTGCTGAAAAATCCGCAGATGAAAATAGGGCAGAATAGCGATCAGGTGATCAAAGATATCAGCCTGCAATGCTTCGTAATTGGCCCAGACCTGATCGTTACTGAAGACATAGATTTCCAGAGGCAGGCCAGTGTCACCTGGTTCGAGCTGCCGGATCAGAAAGGTCATTTTATCATGTATCTTCGGGTTTTCCTGGAGCCATGCTGTAATATAGGCGCGATACAGTCCGACATTTGTTTGACAGCGTCCGTTAATGGCCTCGCTTGTTTCTGCTCCCCGTGCCCTGTTATATTTACTGATTTCTTCTCTTTTGCTGCGCAGGTATTTCTGAAGAATACGAATTTTTCCTAACTCATCCAGCTCCTCCTCAGTAAGAAAACGGATTGAGGTCATATCAATATATAAGGCCCGTTTGATCCGGCGTCCCCCGGATTCTGTCATACCGCGCCAGTTTTTAAAGGGATTGGCAATCAGGGCATAGGTAGGGATCGTGGTGATGGTCTTGTTCCAGTTGCGCACCCGAACCGAGTGAATAGAGACCTCAATAACATCGCCATCTGCGCCATGTGACTCCATCTCGATCCAATCCCCAACCCGAATCATATCATTGGTTGTGAGCTGAATTGCACCGATAAAGCCAAGAATAGTATCGCGAAAGATGAGCATGACCAAGGCGGTCAGTCCACCCATGACAGAAAGAAGCCCCAAGGGAGAGTGGCCACTGAGGGTGCTGATCATAAGAATGGCACCTAAGAGGTAAACAATAATCCTAATGGCATCAATATATCCCCGAATGGTCTTGCCGGTTTGAAGATGGCGGGAGCGGTAGATACTGTTGGTTGCCTTGAGCAAGGCACTGAGGACTCGGACTCCGGCCAGGATAAAGCCGCAGAAGATCAGGCGAGGAATCAGTTCCAACCATGGCGAATCCGGTGGGAGGAGAATATCCTGCGCTATATAAAAAATAAGTACCGGAACAAACCAGGAAAGCCGGGTGAAAAAATGATAATCCGTAAGCACATCATCCCATGTCAGGCGGTTACTGCGGATAGCTTTGGTCAGTGAGCTGATCAAAAAGCGACGAACAAGCCAGGTTGCCAGCAGGGCAATGAGAAAGACTGTACAGATGATGAATCCATAGGTCAGCGGGACTGCAAGGGCACGGGCAAGACCTGCCTGCTCAAGCCAGGCGATCAGGAGATGGGGCTGTTCATGCATGATTTTCCTCTTGTATCCATTGTTGGACCTGGACCGGAGTGGGCATAAGGCCAGAGCTTTTCAGGGTTCCGTTGATCATCAGGGCTGGAGTTATGGTGACACCTGCTCGTCCTATTTCATCAGGATCATGAATTTGTTCAATATCAGCTGCCAGTTTGAGGCGGGCAAGGGTCTCAATAACCAGGGTTTGCAGGCTGTTACAGCTGATGCAACCTGTGCCAAAGATACGGATGACTAAGCCTTCCTCATCTATGGCGATATTGCAATGCTTGCGATAGGCTGTCAGGAGCGCTTCTTTGTATTTTTTTGTATTTCCTGGTGGAATATAGTTCTGCCGTTTGATTTCATCAAAGAGAAAAGCCACTGCCTCAGCTTCACTCACCTCTTGTTGAGCAATGCTGTTCAGGGCGATGTCCAGGCCGATGAGACCGATATTGGCTGTGCCGATGCGTATGAAACGTTGGGTTGCTGTGTCCATAGTTTTTTTATCTCACGCCTACTTTATTTCTCCGCTGTCGGGTAATACCATTTAAATGGATGGGGCTGATGAATGCTGTAGCCAGAATTTAAAAAATTACAACTATATTCCATCAATGTTCTCCCATTCGTAAACAGTGGTAGTGTAATCAGTGTTAATATTTTGTAGAAAATCCTGTTGTATTTCATTCCAACGCCAGAACATTACCATCCTAAAAAGGAAAATCAAACCAAAATAACCTGATATCCCTTCTTCTAAGAGATTGTCTTTTAGAAATATCAATGTTATAGTAGCGAGCCATATAAATAATCCCCATATGAACAAAATTATATTGCCTCGAACGAATCAATAAACAGAAGGAAAAGAAAAAGATGGCAAATTATATAGAAGGAAATCTTCAAGGTAATGGCTGCAAAATCGGAATTATTGTTGCCCGTTTTAACTCCTTTATTTCCGAAAAATTGCTGGAAGGAGCTATGGACACCCTGCTTCGCTCCGGTGTTAAGGACGAAGATATTGATGTTGCCCGGGTTCCTGGTGCCTTTGAAATCCCCCTTGCAACCCAGAAAATGGCACAATCTGGTAAATACGATGCTATCATCTGCATCGGTGTGGTGATTCGGGGAGCTACCCCTCATTTTGACTTTGTGGCTAATGAGGTTGCCAAGGGAAGTGCTCAGGTTATGCTGGATGCAGGTATTCCGGTTCTTTTTGGTGTACTGACCACAGAGACCATTGAGCAGGCCATTGAGCGTGCTGGTACCAAGGCGGGCAATAAGGGTGCGGATGTTGCTGTGGCTGCGCTGGAGATGGTCAGCCTCATGAATCAATTATAACCCTGCCCTTGGAGAAAAACAAAAAAGATGAGGTTGTTGATAATGAGCAATTACGGGAAAAAGAACAGAACGGCACCTTGTCTGTCGTCATTTGTGGCTTAATATGGGGCTACGAAGAAAATCACGGGAACTGGCCCTGCAATTTTTTTACGGACGCGATATTCAGGAACGTCCCTCTGTTGATGACACCCTTGCTCAGGAAGTAGAGGCCTTTTATTCTTGCTTTAAAAGTGATCAAAAAGCCCAGGTATATGCAGAAAAATTGATCAACGGGATCTATAGTCATCAGAAAGAGATTGATAACGCCCTTGCTGACTGTTCTCACCATTGGCGGGTAGAGCGTATGGCTCTGGTGGATCGGAACATCCTTCGCATTGCAGCCTATGAGGTGCTATATAGTAATGATGTTCCGGCAACGGTGGCTATTAATGAGGCCCTGGAAATTGCCAAACGTTATGCAGAACCAGAATCAATCAGTTTTATCAACGGGATTCTGGACAACCTGCAAGGCAAGAACGCCAGTTGATCTCGTAATTATATGCATATGCGAAAAAAGGCAGTGCCTCGACTGAGGGCTGTCTTTTTTTTTGCAAAATCTGAACCATGAGAAATTGCGTTCTGTTCAAATATACTCTATTTTTCTTATCCAGTGTCATGATTTTATCTCTAAGATTAAAAAAAGTCTCATTCAGCAGCAGGGTTATCATGCAGCAACAGGGAAGTTCAAGGAAAACTGATTATCAGCATTTTCTCCGGTTACCCATTTTCCGATAATACCGATGCCAGTTGTAGTGCATCCTTGGAGGTCATAGTGCAAATGAGTGGTTGTGCCGGAGACGGTTTTCTTCACCCGTCTGCCAAAGGGATCATAGGCATATTCTGCAACAGTCGTTGTGTCCTGTTAGAGGTGGATCCCTCCACCTTTCTGAGTGACGAATAGCGACATAACTAAGAAAATCATGGACTAAAGGGAATTCATATTAGTGTGGCATTTTCTAACCGAACAAATAGCTCCACATCTTCTTTTAATCCAAATATTTCTGTAATAATTGTTTTTACAAAATTGTGTGCTTTATGCGTATCTTTACCAAAATCAATATTCAAAAAATCAAGCTCATTATGTGGCTCCGTGCTCTTAGAGATTGAATATTTGACTTGAGATAGATCGCAATATTCCGTCAAAGACCTAAAAAATTGCTCTGACCATTTAGCTTTTGGGAAAGATAGCTCAATACCGTAATTATTTGATGAAATAATATATTTTCTAAGTTGAATGAAATAATTAGTACCTGAAACGTCAATTATCAAAAAGCCTCCATTATATCCACGCACTAAAAGGTCTTGAATAGGTCTCTTTACAGTTTCCAATGAACGTGTAGGTCCTTTGAAACCTCGTAATACAATAAGACCGACGATGAAGCAACACAATAAAACAATGAGAATAACTGCCAATATATTCATTAAAAAATATTCCCCAAGATGTTTCCGACGATATGGCCTAAGTTTCCTGCTTTACCGACAGGTGTGGCTCCTTGTGCGCCAGTTTTTGCTTCAGCCCACCCTTGACCAACTCCAGCTCCAAACCGAGCAAGAGGAGAGAGCTGAGGACCGGGATTTGCATTATGTGGCAAATAACGTCCATTCGAAGGATTATATGGTTGTGGGCGGCCCATGTAACCAGGTTTTGTAGGATATGGTTTTCCGATCAACTTCTTGCCTAATTGTCCAAATCTACTTCCAACGCCACCAATCGGCAGCATGCCAAGAAGTTCTTCTGGAGCAACTCTATAGGGATTTTCCTCATAACAGAGCTTTCCTTCAAGATCATCATAGAGCTTATTATCGTCGTTTTTTCCACCATACGATCCAGGGTT
This sequence comes from Candidatus Electrothrix sp., assembly GCF_052785085.1. Lineage (NCBI taxonomy): Bacteria > Pseudomonadati > Thermodesulfobacteriota > Desulfobulbia > Desulfobulbales > Desulfobulbaceae > Candidatus Electrothrix > Candidatus Electrothrix sp. The sequence goes on along the minus strand of NZ_JALAAI010000067.1, from coordinate 4,946 downwards.
ACCTATCCCTAGTTGACCATATGACACTAACCTCCCACGGATCAACAATATTCACCGGATCACCGCCCACATAAGCATACAGATTCAAGCCTCCCGCAAGCCCGACAGGATCAAGAGTCAGGTATCTTCCCGTATCAGGATCATAATACCGGTTCCAATTATAATGCAGTCCGGTTTCAGCATCGTAGTACTGGCCCGGAAAGCGAATATTGTTCGTGATGGTTTCGGTAAGAATTTGCGTCTCGCCGAAGGGTTGGAAGGCAGCTTTCCAGACCACAGCTCCCGTTGAATCAACAATCTGCTGCGGCGTACCGAGGTGGTCGCTGATAACGTAATACACCCCGGCCTGCGTGCCGTGCAGTTTTAGTGCAACGAGGTTGTCGTTTTGGTACACATAATCCTGGAGCGGCGTTCCGTCACCGGCGGTTTCGGCGATCAGGCGGCCCTGGAGGTCGTAGTGGAAATGAGTGGTTGTGCCGGAGACGGTTTTCTTGGTTCTCAGCCCGAAGGGATCATAGGCGTATTCTGCGACCGTTGTCGCACCCTGTTCGACCTTGATGAGTCTGCCCAGGGGGTTATAACCGTACGTGTAGACCCCGTCCGAGGTGATTCTGCCGCTCTTGTCGTGGACAGAGCTGCGCACGGAGCTGCGCACGGAGCTGTCCGGGCGGTTATTACCGTTGACGTCAGTCTCGAAAAGGAAAAAGTCTCTGTCTTGACTTGATGGTTATCTTTACCTGTCTTTTCGGTATATTGCCCATTTCAGCAACAGACTTCCTGAAAAGGATAAAACTCCGACAGATATAATTTCAATAACAATGGAGCTAATGGGAGGCATGATTGTGTCTGCCCCGAATCTTTCCGAATATTTTATGTATTGAAACCAAAGTTCGGTATGCACAACAACTGTTGCTGTAGTCAGAATAAGCCATATTAAAGCAATATAGAATAAACGTCTAGATACAAAACGTGCTACGATCTGCTTTTTGCTTATTTTGTATATGAATAAAAAAACAAATAATAATGATATAAAAAGCGGAACGTACCAAGAGAGATAAAAAAAGACTATTTTTATCATATTATTAACCGGTTAAATTTAACAGCTATTTGGCTCCCCCTATCCAGTCATACAGCTTATCCGGGTTCGACGGAAAACCGAATTGTCTAGGGCGTTTTATACCGGCGCCATCTATGGAGTCTTCAACGGCATCTATACAGTTATTTGTATAAAACCAGTATCTTTCATCTTTCTTTTTTTTCATTGCATCCATAGCCGCCTTCGCCTGTTCATCTGAAACTTCAAAAGTGAGTTTTGCATCATACAGGGTATTTCCCTCATGCAGCACCATGCCGTTTTCCGTTATACTTCCTCCCGGATAAAATCCTCTTTTCTCAGAAGTACCATCGTTATATCTGACTCCGATAAATCCGTGCCCGGAGTCATGAGAACTGCCACTGCTTCCGGGGCCGCTCCTTCTTACGTAAATAGTGAATTGAGCAAGCCCCCACGGATCAATCCCATTCACCGGATCCCCACCTACATAAGCAAACAAATTCATCCCGCCTGCAAGTCCTATAGGATCAGAAGTCAGGATCATAATACCGGTTCCAGTTATAATGCAGGCCGGTTTCAGCATCGTAGTACTGCCCCGGAAAACGGATATTATTGGTGATGGTTTCAGTGAGAACCTGTGCCTCGCCAAAGGGCAGGAAGGCGGCTTTCCAGACAAGGGTGCCAGCGGAGTTCACAATCTGCTGCGGTGTGCCGAGGTGATCGCAGATAACGTAATACACCCCGGCCTGCGTGCCGTGCAGTTTGACTGCAACGAGGTTGCCGTTTTGGTACACATAATCTCGAAGTGGACTATCGTCGCCAGCGGTTTCAGCGATCAGGCGGCCCTGGAGGTCGTAGTGGAAATGGGTGGTCGTGCCGGAGATGGTTTTCTTCACCCGTCTGCCGAAGGGATCAGGACTATCCCCGAATTTTTGCGGGTGACTATTTCCCTATACGCTCTTTAGCTAAAATGCTATTCTTTTGAGCCATCCTGTGCAGTTCACTATCTTCATTTGTGATAGTTTTATATAATTTAAGAGCTTCACTAAACATTCCTTGATCATACAAAGAGTTCGCCAGATTATATACATATATCTGTTTAGGTTCTATAGCAATAGCACTTTGCAGGTATTTTTCAGCAATATCTGGTCTATTTATCTTAAAATAGCAGTCAGATATTGCATGCATTGCTTCTGTATCATCTTCTCTGTCATCTAAGGATTTGATCAAAAAACTTATAGCCTTTTGATAATCCTTCTTCTTGTAGTAAATATCGGCAACAAGATACCATCCATGATTTAAATCTTCATCATAAGGAGGTATCAACGTTTCTGTGCCTTGATCTAAAATCTCAGCCAATGCCTCATCGTATTTTTTTTGTCTAATCAATGAATATACTTTATCGTAATAGTCTTTGTTCGTTAGCATTATGTTCACTTGTTAAATTTGCTTTTGGCATCCGCACCATGTGGTAATCAGGCGTCCTGTGGCGGTATCACACCATTTTTGACAGTAGGGATCATCGGGATTTTGTGCATAATAGTCATCGGGCCAAATTATGAAAATCCATGGACCAGTTTTGGAGCGAAACCCGCCTTTAGGTCTACGAGAGTGCTCTTCGGCATCTGGATGACCAATATTTCTTTGACGCTTTCTACCCGACTTCCTGTCTTCCGCACCTTTTTTCTTATCCTTACCTGAGTAATCGAGTCCCTTGCCACCCTTATTCTTCCCTTTTGCAAATCCGTTAAAATCCACCCAATTCACCGGATCACCCCCCACATAAGCAAACAGATTCAACCCACCAGCAAGCCCGATGGGATCAGGAGTCAGATACCGCCCGGTATCAGGATCATAATACCGGTTCCAGTTATAATGCAATTCAGTTTCCGCATCGAAATACTGCCCCGGAAAGCGGATATTATTGGTGATGATTTCGGTGACAATCTGCGCTTTACCGAAAGGCAGGAATGCTGCCTTCCAGACCACAGCTCCCGTTGAATCAACAATCTGCTGCGGCGTACCGAGGTGGTCGCTGATCACGTAATACACCCCGGCCTGCGTGCCGTGCAGTTTTAGTGCAACGAGGTTGTCGTTTTGGTACACATAATCCTGGAGCGGCGTTCCGTCACCGGCGGTTTCGGCGATCAGGCGGCCCTGGAGGTCGTAGTGGAAATGGGTGGTTGTGCCTTTTTTACAACTTTATTTTCTTATTCATTCCTTTAAAAACAGAAAGTTGGTTCTTATACGGGATGAGACGATCTTTCCGCTCCATTGGTGATACCTTCTCTATGAAGCGACTCCACACTTCGTCATCGTTTTCAATTGAAAGTAAATCAATAAGCTCTGAGACCCCTATAAATTCAAACCAAATATGTTTTTCACCATCTTTATAATCAAATTCTTCTTCTTCTCCTCGTTTGCTGGCAAGATGTAACGCGGCTTTCGGTGAATCCGCATGAAAATGAATTATTCTCTCTTCACAAATGCGACGTTTGTTCGAGGTTTTGTTTTTAACAACTCGGAATTGAAAAAGAAGCATAGCCGCGTAAATATTTTTCTCATTCTTCACAAGTTCCTCCTGTCAGTCCCATACAGTCAATTGGATACTTGGTACACCATACATCGAAAGTGGTTAAACCTATCGGTATACCGCCCATATAAAGCCTTCCGTCTTTTGCAAGTTTAAGCCATGCTTTAATTTTTTTTGCGCGTTGCGGTTTAATCTTTCCCGCTTTTTTAAGATCGTCAACTTCTCTTGCAATATCATTTATAATTTTCCTGTCTCCCTTGGCTTCTCTTAACCGTTGAAGGTATTCATCATTGCCTTGGGTAATCCCTTTTGTTTTTGAAACACCTTCAATATCAAACCAATTCACCGGATTCCCCGCAACATAAGCATACAAATTCAACCCGCCATCCAGCCCAATCGGATCAGGAGTCAAATACCTCCCCGTACTCGGATCATAATATCGGTTCCAGTTATAATGCAACCCGGTTTCAGCGTCGTAGTATTGCCCCGGAAAGCGGATATTATTGTTGATGGTTTCGGTGAGAATTTGCGTCTCGCCGAAGGGTTGGAAGGCTGCTTTCCAGACCACGGTTCCCGCAGAATCCACGATCTGTTGCGGTGTACCGAGGCGGTCGCTGATAACGTAATACACCCCGGCCTGCGTGCCGTGCAGTTTCAGTGCAACGAGGTTGCCGTTTTGGTAGATATAATCCCGGAGCGGGGTGCCGTCACCAGCGGTTTCTGCGATGAGCCTTCCCTGGAGGTCGTAATGGAAATGGGTGGTTGTCGTTTTTTTTTACGCCAGACATGAAGCCCTTCTTTTTAAAATCAATCAAGTCCGACCCTATTGATTCAGGAAATCTCCGTTTTCCACTTGACTTTACTTATCATAGATGTCCCCTATTTCCCGGCTCTTGACAAAGTCAATCAAGTCTGCCCCTATTGATTTGGGCAGGGCGACTTTTCTTTAGATAAAAAATATTTACGGCTATTAACAGCAGGTTACCGAAAAGAAAAGAAAAGAATAAAGTGTAAAGATGAAGCGATGCCTTGTGGGATGTTTGCATTAATTGGGAAATATTTTTAGCTATTCTATTTAATGATTCTATATCCGAATTGTTATATATCTGACCAACTAATTTTTCTACCGTTGATGCCACAAGCGTTCCCGGCATAATAACAGCAAGATAACATACTAACACAACGGATATAATCAATCCTATTGTATTCACAATCATTACATGTTGTTTTAACAGGCCCCTGACAGCCTTTTTCTGCTAGCTGGTTAATCTTTTAATTTTACACCAGAAAAAAATGGACATTTGAGATTTTTCTGGTATTAATGTAATAAAAAACGATTTGTCATTGGTAACCAAGGGA
>NZ_JALAAI010000066.1:17192-21626 GCF_052785085.1 Candidatus Electrothrix sp. | reverse complement strand
CGTTGTGATCGCAATAATACTGAGCACTGTATTTACCCGTGGTGGGCAGGATAGCAAAATATCTGCCCATATCCACGGTATTGAAACTGTCACTGGCTGTGATCATCTCTTCATGGATTTTTTCGCCGGGCCGGATGCCTACGACGGGGTGTTCGCACTCCGGCCCGATTGCCTTGGCAAGGTCGGTGATCTTGTAGGAAGGGATCTTGGGAACAAAAATCTCTCCGCCTTTGGTGTGATCAATGGCCCACGTCACCAGATCCACCCCATCCTGCAAACTGATATTAAAGCGGGTCATGGTGGGATCGGTGATGGGTAGAATCCCTGTTTTTCGTCTCTCCAGAAAAAAAGGAACCACAGACCCCCGGCTGCCCATGACATTGCCGTAACGCACCACGGCAAATTTCAGGTTACGTCCTCCGAGAATATTGTTGGCTGCCGTGAAAAGCTTATCAGAACAGAGCTTGGTTGCACCGTATAAATTTATAGGTGCGGCCGCCTTGTCCGTGGACAGGGCCACGACCTTTCGGATACTCGGGGTATCCAGACAGGCCTCAATAAGGTTTTGCGCCCCCAGAATATTGGTCTTAATACATTCAAATGGATTATATTCCGCTGCCGGAACCTGCTTCAGGGCAGCAGCATGCACAACAATTTCGATCTGCTCCAATGACCTGCGCAGGCGATCCTGGTCCCTAACATCACCAATGAAATACCGCATCATCGGATATTCAACGGTGTTAAATTCCTGCTCCATTTCATATTGTTTGAGTTCGTCCCGGGAATACACCACCAGCCGCTTGACTTCAGGATACCGGGCCAGAATGGTTTTGACAAGTGCTTTGCCAAATGAACCAGTCCCGCCGGTAATAAGAATTGATGAATTTTTCAACATACGCTATCCTGCACTTGCAGAGGTTGAGGTTGTTGGATCATAACAGTATAGCTTCCAGTGCGTAGGATTTCTCCCTGCGACAACGCAACAACTGTATCACACCCTGTCAAGGTTGAAAGCCGATGAGCAATCATCAAAACCGTCAGGCTATCATCCAAATTCTCAATTGATTTCATTACCGCCTTCTCCGTGCCATCATCCAGCGCACTTGTCGCCTCATCCAACACCAATACATTAGCTTGTTTGTACAAGGCCCGGGCAATCCCGATCCGCTGTCGTTGCCCACCAGAAAGTCGGACACCCCGTTCACCGATCAAAGTTTTATAGCCATGAGGCAAAGTCTCTATGAACTCATGAATCTGCGCCTGTCGGGCTGCTTGTTCCACCTTTTTTTCATTAATATCCTTAACCGGGACACCAAAGGCGATATTTTCCAGCATGGATCCATCAGATAAAAATATCGCCTGTGAGACATGGGCGATATTCCGTTGCCAAGCCTTCATAGTAGATGAATCAATTTTTCTTCCATCAACCCGCAACTGTCCCCCTGTCGGGATCAACAGACCCATAATGATATCCAGCAAGGTGCTCTTGCCGCTACCGGTTTCGCCAATAAATCCTATTCGGGAACCCTTTGGGATAGTTAAGTGAATATTGGACAAGACCTCTTTGTCTGAACCGGCATAGCAAAAACTGACACCTTGAAGTTCTATTTGTTCACGAAAGTCCAGCAGCGGAATCGAAGGAGCCTGTATCCTTGCTTCGCTGTTGTGCGCAACAGCCAACCATGGAGCTACTTCAGCCAACACAGCATGATTGCCATTAATATTTGACCAGGAAAAATAGATCTGTTGGAGACCAGGTAAAAGTCGCTGCGCACCTAAGGCAAAGGCCCCCAGCAAGGGTAAGGCATTTTGGGAAGAATTTTCCTGCATTGTATAGGCCAGAAGGGCTATCAGGGTAATCCCCAGAACCTCTAACAAGTTCTTCGGCAGCATGCTTAAAAAAGAATTCTGCATCCCGGCATGCTGGATTTTTTGCATTGTTTCCGCATAGCCCTGACTGAACACCTTTTGACTGTTATCCAGAATGACATCACGAATCCCCCCCAGCCCTTCCTGCATGCATTTCACCGCCTGAGGCTGATTCTCCCTTATAAGAGTACTGTTCCGTCTCACTCTGGCACGGACAAGCCGGGCAATAAGGATATAGCCGCCACCCCAAATAAGAAAAGCTGACAAGGCAACAAAAGGGTTAATGTACATCAGGGTAGATATAATGGCAAGGGACATAACCAAGGCTGTGAGCAGGGAAAGGATCTGCATTATCCCTGCATTAATAGCAGCCCCGACCTTTTGCGTGGTAAGGCTGATCAAATCACTGCTGTTATGGGCCACATGAAATTCATAGGGCTTATTAAGGGCCATGGAATAAATATCACGCTGTAGTTGGATACCCATAGCAGCTGTTAACCAGGCATTATACCAAAGCAGTACAATCCGTATTCCTGAGGCAAGGGCAGCAATACAAATAAAGGCAAGGGTGAGCGGCAAAAGGAGCTCGTTCGCTGTCTCAATACCAAGGCTTTGTATAACAGGTTGTATCCAGGCAAGGGTAAAGAGGTGCTCAGGTTCGGTCAATACACCAAGAAATGGGATGACTGCACCAATGGTTATGACCTCGGTAAAGACTGAAACCAGCATCAGCAGCGCAAGGAGGAGGAATTGGTTGCGACGTTTTCTTCCCAGGTATTTCCACAGGATAAGTATGTTATGCGTTATATTGGGGTCTTGCTGCATGATCAGAGGGAAAGCCTGTGAAGAGTTGAATGCGATGGGATGCAAGGACAAACACACACGAGTGTTCGGATAGCATCAAATTTGTTATGTAATGTGCTCAATGTATTCATACAGATGCCCATTGGCTCAGGATGCAAAGAGATCTTTCAGACTTCAACTCTGGGGTTTATTCGGCACACGCTGACCTCCTGCTTCGACTTGCTCATAAACAAATTGTGTTATATTCCTCGTTTTCACATCAAATACAATCCCGATGATCCATGTCTGATACATAGCATATTTCTCATAATAACGCATGGTCTTTATCTGTTGGAGCGGATCCTCATCCCTGATCTTGAATTCAAAGATATAAGCCGTATCTGCCGTGAGCAGGGTCAGATCCATCCGGCTGCGATTGGTCACATCTTCGGCAATGACTTGGAATCCAAGAGAGGCGAAGTAGGCGTAGACCACACTGGCATAGAAACCTTCGTAACGGTCTATTTCGTTATTCGTAAAATTATTGTAGGCAATGGAGGCGAAAAGTTGCTTCAAGTTCACTTCAAGACCTTCCAGGTGGGCTTCATGAAAGATGGCGTACAGATCGTCAAGAATACTGTTTTTTTGAGTTTTATCTACAAAATGATTCAGCAGATTATCAGTAAAACTGAGCCGTACCTCCTTGTTAGGGTACGTTAAGGTGTACAGGTAACGATCGCGCCTGTGTTGGACATCCGCAATAGTCAGATAACCTGATTGGAAGAGGATGCTTTCCAGGGAAATATCCTCAATATCAAAACTGTTGATCAGAGAACTATCCACTTCAAGGTGCTCCAGGTTGGGGAGGTAGTAGTGGTTTTCCCGAATGAGCTTGACAAGAAAGGATGGTGTGCCGGTCTCAAACCAGTAACTTTTGAATTGGCAGTCATTGTCGATAAAAAGCAGTATATCATACGGGTTAAAAACTTTTTCTCCCATAAAATTATAGCCATTATACCACTCTTTGATTTTGTCGCCGTCAACATTATGTAAGAGTTCAGAAAAGTTCAACCGAAGATCTGTTTCCGAGTATCCGCATATTTGAGCGAACATGGGTTTAATAGAGATATCAGTGAGATTGTTTAACCCGCTGAAAATACTGGTCTTGCTGAATTTACTGACGCCTGTGAGAAAGACAAAACGAATATATCGGTCACAATCTTTCATGACCGAGTAAAAGCTCTTGATAATCTCCCTGTTTTCAAGTGCAACATTAATTTGATCAAGATTATCCAGGATTGCCTTGTCGTATTCGTCTATGAGGATAACAACACCCTGCTGATACACATCATGAACATTTTCTATCAGTTCTTTCAGGCAGACGGCAAAATCTCTTGCATCGTGGCATTCAACGCCTAACCTCTTTTTGTTTTCACGCAAAGTGGCCATAAGCATTGTGTGGAGGCCTTCTGGACTACGTAAATCTCCGCTGAAACTTATCCTGATGAGCGGATATTCGTTGAATTGGTATTTGTCATGGATATACAGCCCCTTGAACAGCTCTTTATTGCCGGAAAATATTTCAGCGAGTGTGTCCAGAAAAAGGCTTTTCCCGAAACGACGAGGCCGGGACAGAAAGGCGTACTTATAGTTTTCAATCAGCGCAAGGGCCTCTTGTGTCTTGTCGATATAGACATAATCGCCATTGATAATCTCACTCAGGGTTGATATGCCGATAGGGAGTTTTTTCATCATTGCTCAAAGAGCCTCGACCTTTTTAAA
>NZ_JALAAI010000066.1:0-16785 GCF_052785085.1 Candidatus Electrothrix sp. | reverse complement strand
CGATCAGCGATTTGATAAGATAATTGCTGAATGCCAGCCGCACCTCTTTATTGGGAAAGGTGAGGTGGTAGATATCATTGTCAAATATATTTTCAACATGATCTATGGTCAAATAGCCGGATTGAAAGAGGACGCTTTCCAGGGAAATATCCTCAATATCAAAACTGTTGATCAGAGAACTATCCACTTCAAGGTGCTCCAGGTTGGGGAGGTAGTAGTGGTTTACCCTGATGAGTTTGACAAGAAAGGACGGTGTGCCGGTCTCAAACCAGTAACTTTTGAATTGGTAACGATTTTTGATAAATAAGAGAATATCAAAGGGATTGAATACCTTGGTGCCTAAAAAATTATATCCGTTATACCAGTTTGTTATTTTTTGAAAATCTGCTTCTTGCACAAGGGAAGGGAAATGTTGCCGGACATCCTTTTCGCTGTAACCGCATACTTGAGCAAAATCAGGAACAATGGAAATATCTTCCAGATTATTTAACCCGCTGAAGATACTGGTCTTACTGAATTTACTGACGCCGGTGAGAAAGACAAAACGAATATATCGGTCACAATCTTTCATGACCGAGTAAAAGCTCTTGATAATCTCCCTGTTTTCAAGTGCAACATCAATTTGATCAAGATTATCAAGGATCGCCTTGTCGTATTCGTCTATGAGGATAACAACACCCTGCTGATACATATCATGGATATTCTCTATCAGTTCTTTAAAGCAGACGGCAAAATCTCTTGCATTGTGGCATTCAACGCCTAACCTCTTTTTGTTTTCACGCAAAGTGGCCATAAGCATTGTGTGCAGGCCCTCTGGACTGCGTAAATCTCCGCTGAAACTTATCCTGATGATCGGATATTCGTTGAATTCGTATTTGTCATGGATATACAATCCCTTGAACAGCTCTTTATTGCCGGAAAATATTTCAGCGAGTGTATCCAGAAAAAGGCTTTTCCCGAAACGACGGGGCCGGGACAGAAAGGCGTACTTATAGTTTTCAATCAGCGCAAGGGCCTCTTGCGTCTTGTCGATATAGACATAATCGCCTTTGATAATCTCGCTCAGGGTTGATATGCCGATGGGAAGTTTTTTCATAACAAACGGAACAGGCTCAGGTTGCTCTGATAGGGAGCACTCCCATAAAGCAGGTCAAATATTACCTTTACAAAAAGCAACAAGTAGATCAAGTTTTTCCAGAGCTGCCCCAGAGGCGATAATCTCTCGGGCCTGTTCCACTCCGGCCTGAAGATCTGTAGCCTTGCCAGCAGCCAGCAGGGATGCTCCGGCATTCAGCAAAACCATATCAAGACGGGCACCGGGGGTATTGCCAAGCACCTCTCGTATTAAGGCCGCTGATTCCTGAGCAGTGGCTCCGCCCTGAATATCTTCGATGTTTGCACGAGGCAAACCGACATCTTCTGGGTTCACGGTGTAGCTTTCCACTGTGCCGTTATGGGCATCAGCCACATGGGAAGTGCCCGTGATTGTCATCTCATCCATATTACCTTCCCCCCAGACCACCAAGGTTCGTCGCATACCGAGACGACTCAGAACTTCTGCAATGGGTACAGTAAGTTCCTTGGCAAAGACACCAGTGAGCTGAACATTGCTGCCAGCTGGGTTGGTCATGGGGCCGAGGATGTTGAAGATGGTGCGGATGCCCATTTCACGCCGGGGACCGATGGCGTGTTTCATGGCCTGGTGCAGCATGGGAGCAAAAAGAAAGCCGATCCCCACTGTGCGTACGCATTCTGCTACTTGCTCTGAGGATAGAGAAAGGTCAACCCCCAAGGCTTCTAACACATCAGCACTGCCACAGGAAGAGGAGACAGCCCGGTTACCATGTTTGGCTACAGAAATTCCTGCCCCTGCCACAACAAAGGCCGTGGTGGTGGAGACATTAAAGGTGCCAGAGCCATCACCGCCAGTGCCCACGATATCCATGAGCAGCTTGCCTGATGCAGTGTCGATTCCGGTATCAACAAAGGTGGCTTTTTCCCGCATTACCCGAACAGCACCAGTGATCTCGTCAATGGTCTCGCCTTTCATGCGCAGGGCCGTGATAAATGAACCGATCTGGGCATCAGTGGCTTCACCGCTCATGATTTCCTGCATGGTTGCGGTCATCTGGGCTTCATCAAGATTTTGCCTGCTTACCACCAGCGAGATTGCTTCTTGTATCATGCTTGAATGTCCTCAAAATTCTGTCGGAAAACGTACCTTGTTATGCCAAGCTTTATTAGGCGTAGAGCTGACAACCTTCTTCAGAGAGAGCAAATAAGAGGGTGCAGTTATTGCCTCCAGGGTCATGTAGATCATAGTGAATGCATGTATAATTGTCACATCTCCTTAATGTGTAGTGCTTTTCTGCTTCAGGATATTCTTCTTTTACTGGAGGGACAACGTTCTTGATGGAATGTTTATGGTCTTGCATAATTTTTCCACTCTGGTAAGGGGAATAACTTGTAACATGCTGCTAAGGTTTTTTATCCTATCCTGTCCTTATGTACCTGGCAAGAAAAAAATGTTATATTTTGATCAGTTGGTTAATTTATGATGGGCTTCCTTGCATTCCTTTTTTTTCTCGGTCATAATGAACTGGTTATAATACAGTTTTGGAAGTATAAAATTCAGGCTGTGTTGCTTGATTAGTTCAAAGAAGTCAGCTGGTACTTCCATAGAAAAAATAAGTACGTTAATACCATATGGAGCTTCTTATGAAGAAAGGGAAAAAAGGTATTGTGTTGATCCTGAGTTTTTTGGTGCTGTTTGTCCCGGTGTCTGCTGTTGGGGCCACTTGTAAAAAGGGGGATGCAAATATGGATGGTGAAATTGATCATGCTGATTTGTTTGAGATAAAAGAGCTGATGCGTTTAAATGGAACCTGCGCTCCGGTGCCGGAGTGTGCAGATTATGACGAGGATGGTGCAATCACGGTTTTTGACGTGCGTAGTGTCCTTGTTGCCTTGAATAAGGAATGCATACCAGGGGACGCCAATGCAAGTGGTCATATAACCTTAGTTGATATCTGTAAAGTGGAGAAGATGATTGCGGAAAAAGAGTATGGAAAATGTGCAGATTGTAATGAGGATGGTGTGGTTAACAAGGAGGATATCACCTGTCTGCAGGGTAAGGTTACATCATAGCTTTCTCGTTTCTCCCATTTTTTCGTATCATATGCAGATAACAAAAAAGACCGTCCAAAGGACGGCCTTTCAAACAACAAACTCTCACAAAAAAAATTATAGGTTGGACCTCTGCGCAACAGTTATACGGGCAACAGCCCGTTGCAGAGCAGCCTCGGCCCGAGTTCGTTCGATATCATCAGCCTGGGCTCGGGCCTTTGCCAGGCGTCTTTCCGCCCGTTCTTTAGCTGACAAGGCACGGTCCACATCAATATCATGGCCAAACTCTGCGGTTTCCACCAGAAAGGTGGCCTTATTCTTGGACACCTCAGCAAAACCACCGCTGACCATTAAAAATTTTTTCTGCTTATCCTTTTTTAAGATCAAGGTACCTGTTTTAATCGCACTCAGAAACGGAGCATGATTTGCCAGCACACTAAACTCGCCGTCAACACCAGGTGCCGTGACGATATCAACGTCCTCATCGACAACGGCTCCGTTGGGGGTTACTACTTCAAGATGAATTTGTGCCATTCTTACTTACCTCTGCCTGGAATTCTCCTGAATGAATCAGGCCTGGGCCTTTTCCGCCTCATCTTTTTTAAGTGCTTCCTCAATGGTACCAACCATGTAAAAGGCATTTTCAGACAGATCATCGTGCTTACCGTCCAGGATTTCTTTAAATCCGCGTACCGTATCTTCAACCTTGCAGTATTTTCCGTCCATACCAGTAAAGACTTCAGCAACATGGAAGGGCTGGGATAGAAAACGCTGGATCTTTCGTGCCCGACCGACCAACAGCTGATCTTCCTCAGACAGTTCGTCCATACCAAGAATAGCGATGATATCCTGCAGCTCTTTATATTTCTGCAAGGAAACCTGGACACCGCGCGCTGTCTCGTAATGCTCCTCACCGACCACGTTAGGATCAAGAATACGGGAGGTGGAATCCAGCGGGTCAACTGCCGGATAAATACCCAACTCCGCAATCTGACGAGAGAGAACAACCGTACCGTCCAGATGGGCAAAGGTGGTTGCCGGGGCCGGGTCAGTCAGGTCATCAGCAGGAACATATACACACTGGACAGCTGTAATAGATCCCTTGGTGGTGGAGGTAATACGCTCCTGTAGAGCACCAAGATCGGTGGCCAGGGTGGGCTGATAACCAACCGCAGAAGGAATACGTCCCAGCAGTGCCGATATCTCAGCACCGGCCTGGGTGAAACGGAAGATGTTATCAACAAAGAAGAGTACATCCTGACCTTCTTCATCACGGAAATACTCAGCAGCGGTTAGTCCGGCCAGAGCAACACGGGCGCGGGCACCTGGAGGCTCGGTCATCTGGCCGTACACCAGAGCCGCCTTGGGTAGGACGCCGGACTCCTTCATCTCCATGTACAGGTCATTGCCCTCACGGGTTCGCTCGCCCACGCCGCAGAACACGGAAATACCACCGTGTTGCATAGCGATGTTGTTAACCATTTCCATCATGATAACGGTCTTACCGCAACCAGCACCGCCAAACAGCCCCATCTTGCCACCACGGGGAAAGGGGACCAGCAGGTCAATCACCTTGATACCGGTCTCCAGTACGTTCACCTCTGTATCCTGCTCAGTAAATTCTGGAGCAGAGCGATGGATGGGCATGGTCTTGGAAGCATCAATTTCACCCAGCCCGTCCACCGGACGACCGACTACATTCATAATCCGTCCCAGGGCCGGAGCACCCACCGGAATAGTGATTGGTTCTCCCGAATCCCGACATTGCATACCACGTACCAGACCATCGGTCTGATCCATGGCTATACAGCGGACCACATTATCACCCAAATGCAGGGCCACTTCAATAACCAGATTTTCTTCTGTATCATCAATGCCTGGATTGGTGACAAAGAGCGCACTCATAATCTCAGGCAGATCGTCCGCCTTAAACTCAACATCAACAACAGGTCCGATGACCTGAATAATTCTTCCAACTCGCAATTCACCCATTGAAATGGCCTCCTGGAAACAATTTTGCAATATCCAAAAATTTTATATTTCGTATCAGCCCTTCAGTGCCTCAGCACCACCGACAATATCCATAAGATCACCGGTAATGGCTGCCTGGCGAGCCTTATTGTACAGTTGCGTCAAATCCTTGATAATATCTCCGCATGCCTTGGTAGCATTATCCATTGCCGTCATTCGGGCCGCATGCTCACCAGCAGCAACTTCGATCATAGCGTGGTATACTTGTACGTTCAGATGCAAGGGAAGAAGGCTCTCCATAATCAAGTCAGGACTTGGCTCATAGATATAGTCAACTGCTGCGGAATCCCCCGCCTTTTCCTGCTCAGAGGGTTTAATAGGCAGTAAAGTTGTTGCTATTGCCTGCTGTTTAGCCAGAGAAACGAAACGGGCATAGACAATCCGCACTTCATCAGTCTGATAGGAACAGAACTGATTGCTGACATTTTGTGAAATCTCACGGGCATTGTACATCTGAAAGGAACCCATGAGGTCAGTATATGATTCACGAATCTTACCAGATCGTCTAAAAGCCTGTGTCGCCTTATTGCCCACTGTGACCACGCTGACCTTTTTTCCCTCAGCCTCGAATTGATCAATGAGTTTCTGGGCCTTGGCAACGATATTGGCATTAAAACTCCCGCACAGCCCTCGGTCAGAAGTAACAACGATCAATTCCACCGATTCCACATCACGGACTTCCATGAGTGGCTGATTGTCGCCTGCTCCGGTGGACAAATCCTTTATGGCCTCGTCAAATTTTTCTGCATAGGGGCGGAAGTTTTCCATTCGCTCCTGAGCACCGCGCAGTTTCGCTGAGGCCACCATATTCATGGCCTTGGTAATCTGCGAGGTTTTGGAAACACCTTCTATTTTATTTTTTACATCCTTTAATCCAGGCATGTGATCAGTTCCTTGTGCTATTTCCAGCTATTCGAGCTTCGTGCATCCCTTTAGTTCAAACCCTTGGTCGCCTTAAAGGCCTCACCGAAACTGGTCAGCGTTTTTCTCATTTTTTCCTCCAGCTCACTTGAGATTTCTTCTTTTTCCCGCAGCTCTGTGAAGATAGAAGGTTCATTGGTTTCAATATAGCTGTACAGTTCCTGCTCATAATCAGCAAGGGTATCCACTGGGAATTTATCCAAAAACCCCTTGGTCCCGGCAAAAATGATGGCTACCTGCTTTTCCATGGGCAGGGGCTGATACTGGGGCTGCTTGAGGATCTCCACCAGACGCTCACCACGGGTCAGCTGGGCCTGGGTTGCAGCATCCAGATCTGAACCAAAGCCAGCAAAGGCTGCCAGCTCACGATACTGGGCCAAATCAAGACGCAGGGTACCTGCGACCTGTTTCATAGCCTTTACCTGGGCTGCCCCACCAACACGGGAAACCGAGATACCAACATTGATCGCCGGACGAACACCGGCAAAGAACAGGCTCGGCTCCAGAAAGACCTGTCCATCAGTAATAGAGATAACATTGGTGGGGATAAAGGCGGAAACGTCACCTGCCTGGGTCTCAATAATGGGCAGGGCAGTCATGGAACCAGCACCAAGTTCATCACTCACCTTGGCGGAACGCTCCAGCAGGCGGGAATGGTTAAAAAAGATGTCACCGGGATAGGCCTCACGTCCTGGTGGACGACGGAGCAGCAGTGACAGCTCGCGATAGGCAACAGCCTGCTTAGAGAGATCGTCGTAGATAATCAAGGAATGCTGACCGCTATCGCGCCAATATTCAGCCATTGCACAGCCGACCATTGCAGAAACGTACTGCATGGGCGCAGGATCAGAGGCACAGGCCGCAACCACAGTGGTATATTCCATGGCACCATGCTTCCGTAATGCCTCAACAACCAGAGCAACTGTGGATTTTTTTTGACCAGTGGCTACGTACACACAATGTATACCGCTGTTTTTCTGGGCTATAATGGCGTCAACACAGAGCGCGGTCTTGCCGATCTGACGGTCACCAATAATCAGCTCACGCTGTCCACGACCCACCGGAGTCATTGCATCTACCGCCTTATAGCCGGTATAGCAGGGTTCATGCACACCCTTACGGGCGATAACACCAGGAGCCAGAACCTCCATTTTCCGGGTCTCTTTGGAATCTATTACCCCTTTGCCATCAATAGGCTGACCAATACCGTCTACAACGCGACCTTCCAGTTCCGGTCCCACAGGAACCTCAGCGATCTTTCCTGTTCGTTTAACAATATCGCCCTCTTTAATATTACGGACATCACCCATGACCGCAACACCAACATTATCCTCTTCCAGATTCAGAGCAAGTCCCATGATACCGCCGGGGAACTCAAGCAATTCCATGGCCTGACAGTTTTCCACACCGTAGACACGGGCAATACCGTCACCAACCGAAAGGACGGTTCCGGTTTCTTTCAGATCAATATCAATGGCATAACCGGCTATCTGATCCTTGATGATCCGACTGATTTCTGAGGCTTTGATCTGCATCTGACTATTCTCTCCCCTTGATAGATTCTTTTAATCCATTAAGTTGTGTTCTAATACTTCCGTCTAACACCAGATCTCCGACCCTGGCTATTATGCCACCGATAATCGAGGGATCAACCTGTGTTTCAAGAATTACCTTGTTACCTGTAAGTTCTTCCAGCTTTGCCTGGATCTTACCAAGCAAGGCATTATCAAGTTCTATTGCTGATGTGACTCGGCCATGACTGATATTCTTTTCCAGATCAAGCATACCGCGAACCTGAGCTGCAACCTCCCGGAGCACGTCAATTCGTTTTCGTTCAACCAGCAGATTCAAAAAGGCGGTCATTAAGGCATCTGCGCCTGCTGCTTCAGCAATGGCTGTCATAACCTTGTATCTGGCCTCAAGCGGGTACAGAGGATTGATCAGGGTTTCAGCAACCTCAAGCTTGGGATCATCAAAGAGTTCCGCAAGGGTGTTGAGAGTCTCTGCATAGCTGTCAACAGTCCCGTTGTCCTGCCCAAGTCTGAAGATCGCCCTGGCATACCGTTTTGCTATCACTGTCTGTTTCACTGTACTGCACCCACACGTTCAAGATACTGTTCAGTGATCGCCACCTGATCTTCTGGAGTCAGGTTCTTGACGATCAACTCTTCAGCCATGGCAACAGCCTGTTCTGCAATTTCAGCCTGCAACCTGCTCTTTGCCTGGGCAAACGTTCCCTGAACAGCAGCTTCAGCCTGACGCCGTATCTCCTTTGCAGATGCCTCGGCCTCGGCAAGGATCCTGGTTTTCTCGTCCTCAGCCATTGCCTTTGCTTTGTCAACAAGTTCTGTCAGCTCATCTTCCATGCCAGCCAAACGCGACTCAAAGGCTTTATAGGCCTGTTCTGCCTCGTCTCGTTGTTGCTGTATGGTCTCCAATTCGTCCTTAATTTCCTGTCGTCTGCCACCCAGACCTGCTGTAATGGGTTTGGCAAGAAATTTGACCAGGATAAAAACAAGAGCGGCAAAATTCAAGGCCCGCCAGAAAAGGTCTTTCAGCTTTGCTGCTGTTATCATAGGCGCATAATGTTCGCCAGCAGCTTCAGCATGATCGTCGGCTCCGTGTGCTTCTGCAACAGGTGCGGGATGTTCAGCTTGATCCTTGGCAGAGTCGTCAATAGATTGTGTGTGTCTATCGTGTACATCATGGACAACAGCCTGTTCAGCTGGATGTTTTTCTTTGCCGTGTTCCTCAGCAAAGGATGCAGTATATCCTCCGCACAGGCCGACAACAAGTAGTATCGGAATAATTTTTTTCATATTTCGAACTCTCATCCCTCCAAACTCCTTCCCAATATTTTTTCGGCCATCTCCTGAGCAAAGACTTCTGTGTTGCCCAATAATTTATCCCGGGTTTCCTGAAAATCAGCGTGAACTTGAGCGACCTGCTTTTCTTTTTCCTGTTCTGCTGCCAAACGAGCCGCAGCCACCTGTTCAGCACCAGCCTTTGCAGCTTCATTTCTGGCTGCATCTACTGCTTCCTTGGCTTTGACTGAGGCCTCTCGCATCTTTTTATCGACTTTTTCCTGGCGATTCTTGGCATTTCGCTCATATTTTTCAACGTCATCGCTCAGAGTATCCAGTTTGTCCTGCCGTTTATCCATAATATCAATAACAGGCTTATACAGTACTTTGTTCAATATGAACATTAAAGCAATCATATTAATAATGTGAATGAGCACCGTGATATCAACTGAAATCATATAATCACTCCTGACGACGCTGAAAAAGAAAGGGTTTGTTCTAACAAAATTGAAAATAAATTAAACAAAGGTAAGAGCTTTACAGAAATTACACTCTTCTGTCAAATATTTTTTCGTAAAGGAAAGAAGTTCTCTTGAAAAAAAAATAGAGGTACCACAGTAAAAGGAGAGCTACAGTTATGACATATTGAAAAGCTGCTGAATAGTTTTTTTGCTGCTCGCCTGAAGAAATTTATTCCTGTTGTTTTCACTCTTCATCATGTTGCTGATTTTGGCTAAGATTTGAAGGTATTCCTGGGCCATATTCATAGGTAAGAGAATCATCACAACCAGATGAACCAGCTTATTATCCTTTGACTCAAAACCAACCCCCTTAGTTGACCTGCCAAAGCAGACAAGGCATTGGTCCAGCTCATGGAGTTTTCCATGTGGAATCGCAACACCATTGCCAACGCCAGTTGAGCCAAGCTGCTCCCGTTCTAATAATACCTGTTGGATGATTTGCGCATTCAGTTCTGGATATTTTTTCTGAACTGTTCCGGCCAGTTCTTCAAGAAGTCCTTCCTTGTGCGTTGATTCTAATTCAAGGACAATGCATCCTTCTGAGAGTTCTATCATTTTTTCGTAAATATTCCTTTCCCACAGGATATGTTATTTCTTCATCAACGGCTTTTACGACGATGTTTCACCGGAAGAATTTTCATTTGATCTCTATATTTTGCCACTGTTCTTCGGGCAACGCTCAACCCTTCCTTCTTTAAAAGCTCAGAAAGAGCATTATCACTGAGCGGTTTTTCCGGAGCTTCTTGCTGGATCAGCTGTTTGATACGATTTTTTATCGCCTCAGAAGCGACAAGGTTACCATCAGTTGTTGAGACTGCACTGGAAAAAAAATATTTCAGTTTATACAAGCCCTGGGGGGTATGCACATATTTATTTGAAGTAATACGACTCACAGTGGATTCATGCAATCCGATATCCTGGGCAACATCGTTAAGAATAAGAGGTTTAAGATAACTCGGCCCTTTTTCAAAAAAATCATACTGAAACTTCAGCAGACTCTTCATTACCTTATATATTGAGTTCTGTCGATAATGAACTGAGTTGATAAAATTCTGTGCATGCCGCTTTTGTTCAACCAAATAACTCTTATCCGCCCCTGTCTTATCCTTATTCTTTATAAGATTTTGATAGGCAGTGGAGATCTCCAATTGAGGCAAGCCATCATTATTCAGCTGAATAATAAACTCGCCATCCAGGTTGTACAGGTAGACATCCGGGACAACATAGTTGGTTTGCTCATTACTATATTCATTCCCAGGGTAGGGATTTAATGAGGATATCACCCTAAAGGCATTGCGAACTTCCCGGGCAGTATACTCAATCTTTGCTGCGATCCTGGTAAAATTATGGGTCTGCAACTCGTCCAAATGCTCATCCACCAGCAGGTAAGCCAAGTCCTCTTCCAAACCCTCTCGTTCCAACTGAAGGAGGAGTGACTCTCGTAAATCCCGGGCAGCTACCCCAGGAGGGTCAAGGCTTTGCACCAGTCGAAGCATCCCTTCAGCCTCGTCCGTGCTACAGGCAGCGTATTCACAAATATCTTCGACAGAGGCCTCAAAAAAACCATGTCCGTTCAGATTGCCGAGAATAAACTGGGCCAGGTCCTGATCTTTTTCATCAAGTTTGAGATGGGAGAGTTGCCATTCCAGAAAAGAAATCAGGCCAGGAGCAGCAGAAATAAAATCAAATTGAGAGGGAGTGTCGGCAGAGGGGGCCTCTCTGGAAAAGGAAAAATCAGAATCAAAATTATTGGAGTATTCTTCCCAATCAACCTCTGCTACGGTTTTGGGATCATCGCCTGAAACCTGTAAATCCGGTGGCAGTTCTTCTGTTTTTTGCGACTCTTCAGCTGATAGGGAATCAGGGTTACTGATATTTTCCTGAACACCAACAGTCTCCTCCAGCATAGGGTTTTGTGCCATTTCCTCTTGCACCGCATTGGTTAATTCCAAGCGGTTCAGCTGCAGAAGCTTAATGGCCTGACGCAATTGCTGCGTCATGACCAATTTCTGCGTCTGTTTTACTTGTTGTCGGAGTTCAAGACTCATTGATTAAAAAACATAAAATGTATGCCGTAAGTACGGCCCCGCCTCTACATAGTAAAATTTTCGCCAAGATACATCTTCTTAGCCAATTCACTCTGGATAATATCATCGGCAGCACCGCTGGTAAGAATCTGTCCTGCATTCATTATATAGGCGAAGTCGCACACCTGCAATGTTTCTCGAACATTATGATCTGAAATCAGCACGCCCAGCCCTTTTGCTTTGAGTCCTCGAATGATTTCCTGCAAATCCGCCACAGACAGAGGGTCAACACCGGCAAAGGGTTCATCAAGAAGGATAAAACGGGGCCGGGTGGCCAGCGCCCGCATGATTTCCACCCTTCGCCGCTCACCTCCGGAAAGAGCATGCCCTTTATTTTTGGAGAGGTATTCTATCTTGAGCTCAGCCATTAACTCATTGATGCGATTATTTATTTCATTACGAGTGAGCCCCAATGGTTCTAAAACGATGCGAACATTTTCTTCCACCGTCAGTTTTTTAAAAACCGAGGCTTCCTGAGCCAGATAGGTAATCCCTTTGGATGCCCGCTGATGGATAGGAAGCCCCTGTATTTCCTGGTTATCAAGAATAATAGATCCTGATGTTGGCCGGATAAAACCAACAATAGAATAAAAAGTAGTGGTCTTACCAGCGCCGTTTGGCCCCAGCAGACCAACAATAGAGCCGTTTTGCACTTGCAGATTGACCTGATCCACCACCCGGCGGGCCCGGTATTCTTTGATCAGATTCCTGGTTTCCAGGATAGAAACAGGCTCCATTAGTTCTTGTTGTCAGAATTCGGGATAATAGTTGCTCTTACTCGTTCTGGTTTTTTCTTTCCATCTTTTGCTACTTTTGCATCAGGGCTTTCCACCTCTGATCGCTTTTCGTCAAGATAATAGGTGATGGTTTTCCCGGACACCATGTTCTTGCCTTGCCATGTCTTGGCATTGCCCTGCAGGACTACCTTACGTGCATTGGCAAAATAATCCATCCGATCCCCGGTACCCAGCCAGTCTTCCTGCGTGACTTTGACATTGCCGACACAGATCATCTTCTCCACCTTCTGGGCCTGACTTTTGGCTTTGTTGGGATCATCTTCTTTATAATAAATGGTCATTTTATCCGTACGGATGGTGACCTCTCCCTGGGTGGCATCAACGTTGCCTATAAATACCACGGAATTTTTCTTTTCCTGGGAAATCATCCGATCTGCTTCAATATTAATCGGGTCATCGTCACTTTGACAGAGTCCTGGGTTCGCAACCACCAGAAGAACTGTAACAATGAGGGCTGCCTGAAGGATTTTTCGAACTGATAACAGAAAAAAATACATTATTCTCTACCGATGAAGAATTTTTTTTTGCGACCAATCATGCTGGTCTCTTGAATATAGGTCTAATCCTGCTCAAACAAAAAAACAGGGATCTTTCCGTTATGCCGGAATGATCCCTGTTTGTCAACAAAAGTTTCAGTTTGTTTGCTTTAGGTTCGTTGCTGCTACACGGTCAGATCCTCTCTGACCTGCTTCCGTGGCCCACCATGACCGGCAGTGGACCAATCACAAATAGGAGCAGAGGCAAACAGTTCTTCCTGTCGTTGCAAACGGCCCATGCGATCATAGATCATTTGCCAGATGCAGTTCACCTCAGCATCAATTTCACAACGACCATCCACAGAACCACCACAGGGACCGTTCATCAGGCTTTTGGCGCAACGGGCCACCGGGCACAGTCCGCCAGTCAGATGGAGAACGCAATCACCGCAACCAGCACACTGTTCCGTCCAGATACCCTGTTCAGACGAGCCGCCGAAAAAGGTGGTGTTCAGGGCAGGAAAAACATTATCATCAGGCCGGAGATTGGCAATAAAGTTTACGCCTACCCCGCAGGCTGTGGAGACAATAGCATCGTACTGATCTTTGAACTGATCAATACCATTTATATATTCTTTATCGCATTGGCGAACCAGGGAGGCATCAGAAACCTCAGCGCTTTTCCCTGCCTTTTTCAGACCAAGCCGAATCAGGGAGGCCAGGATTTCAGCCTCCCGCTCACCACCTGCGGAACAAACTGTGACACAGCCTCGACAGGCCAGCACCAGAATTTTTTTGCAATCCTGAACCATCTCTATTATTTCAGCCAAGGGCTTTCGTTCAGCAATAATCATTATGAAACTCCTGAAAAAGTTGTAGGGGCGAACCCCTGTGTTCGCCCTTGTCTATCGGGCAGGCACAGGGGCCTGCCCCTACATATCGAAAACGGGGAACGTGTTTTTTTGGGAATCCCCCTTATCAAAAAGGAGAAGGTCCCAGCTCGGCAATATGGTCTGTCATCTCCTGGGCAACATCAACAAATTCCGGGTGCAGGCCGCGTGGCAAAAAAAACATCTTTGCCCGATCCTTTTCCAACCCAAGCTCTCCTAAGGCAGAGCGGACTGCTTCCACACGCTTGGCAGCTCGTTGACTGCCTTTTACATTATGACAGCCGTCAGCTGGGCAGCCAACTACGTAGACTCCATCTGCTCCGTCTTCAAATGCCTTGAGCAAGGTAATCTCTTCCAGCTTTCCTGTACAGACAACCCGGGTCATAGTGACATTTTCAGGGAAATCTAACTGCTGTAGCTTATGTCCCTGATCAGCGCAACTCTGCTGAGATGTATAATGGCAACTGAACAGGCGTATGTCCGGTGTAAAACTCATTGAATTTGCTCCATATTATTGCTTTATTATTCATTAACTGCCACAGGCAGCAATCAAGCGCTCATCTTCAGCTTCATTCAGGGTAATGGCCTGGGCCGGGCATTCAGCAACACAAATTCCGCAGGCCTTGCAATCTGTTACCTTAATCGTTGCCACGCCAGCGTCATCAATCTGCGCCACATCCCAGGGACATACTCGAACGCAGGTCAGGCAGGAAACACAGAGATCACGCTGTACCTGGGCTGCCTTGCCCTTTTCCACCAGTTGCTCTTCGTTTATATATCCTTTTTTCAGTGCCAGGTTTGCCAGGGCATTCATAATATCGGCAAAGCTGACATCCTGAGGACAGACAAAGACGCAGCTCCGACATCCTGAGCAATACCAGAGCAGGTCCGAGTCCAGTAAACGCTCCTCCATGCCCATGCGAACCATGTGGATGATTTTGCGGGGATCAAAATCAGGGACAGCCTGACTGACCGGGCAAGCCCCGGAACAGGCACCGCAGGAAAAACAGGAATTCAGATGCTGACCACCGGGTTCCGCAACCACCTCAGCGCTGAATCCAGGATTCATTTCAAATGTTTTTTTTGACATACTATCACCACATTGAGCAATTATATTTTCTGATCACCCCTGTTTCATTGGGCTAAACAGATCCTGTATCAGGAAACGTAGGAGTACCAAATGACAACTGCGTCAAAAAAACGCTGATACATTGACAAACTCTGCTACACGCAGTTGAAGAAGTATAAATATCCCATTTTTGTAATTTTGTCAACGAAACCATTCACAATGGTAATATTAAATATTTCCTTACGCTGTAACGCCTAAAAATTCTTCGAACATCTTTTTTTCTCTTTATCATGGCATACTACATTCAAGCAGTGAAAGAAAGCATGCTCATTGCTTACGAGATATTCGGCGCAAATATTTTTGTGAAAAAGAGCTTTCTTTGCCCTTAAAAAGAATAACGAAGCTCGGTAAACACCCGATCATTATCTGCAACCTCCTGCATGGTCAGTAAATCACCAGATTGATAAAGCACTGCCCCGCCGCGCAGGGTAAGCGTATCAGTCAGGTCATAATCCAGAGACAAACGCTCAAAGGCTCCATCAGCCTCAGAAGGACCGTACAGCATCACCAGCAGGCTCAGATTCAGAGTGTCATTCAAAAAGTCACGAGAGTAGCGAAAGGCCAGCTGATACATGTCCTGGTAGACTCCGTCCGGGGAGGTTTCCAGATAGGGTCTGTGGTTATTGATATGGCGATTGGCAAATTCCAGGGAAATGGTGGTTTCAGCAAAACCTGAATACTCCGCACCCACCAGCATATCCATTCGAGTATAACCAGCACCAGGCCGGTTGGTGTAATGGACTCTGTTGAGGATAGCCCCTTCAGTTTTTAATAACCAGTTTCCCTGGGCCTTATTATAGGCAAAGCCGAACATATGCAGACGTTCATGCTTTTGCTGTATTTCGGTGGAATCGTTGTTGAGCAGGACATACTCAAAATGGGGAGTATCGTTAAAAATACGGGCATAGTAAAGATCAAGATCCCAACCCGTAAAGATCCCGCTCAAGGATAGTGCCCATTCAGTATTGTCCAGCGAGCTATCTGGATCATCGGCTGGGGGAGCCGGCTCGTCTGCTGCGTAGAAATCATAACCGTAAACCGGGATTTTATTAAAGCGGATTTCATGAACAGCGATACCAGACAACTCCCAGTCGCCAAAATAATAATCCAGTTTGGTCATGGTCAGGGGAAGGCGCAGGTCTTCAATATCTGTCAGGCCGGGCTCACGCATATCCAGGGGATTGAGTACGTCAGTAATGCGGATCGTATCGGATTTGCCCCAGACCACGATCTGGCGACCAAGCTTGAGATCCACTGTATCTGCGAGCTGACCCTGTACATAGGCCTCCCGCAATTCCACTTCGTCTTCATACTCATTCAGAACATAGCTGGTGTATTCCTCCCGACCTTGGATGGAATAAATCCCGTCATAAAAGGTTTTGCCACCTACCTTGGCAGACCAGGAGTCAGAAAAACGGGCTTCAAGATCAAGCTGGAGATCAATGCGTGCCTTGGAAAAACCGCGCCAGTCGGGGTCGCCTTCTGCCGGTGCATTATGGGCAATATTATAGGTGGTGCCGAACTGGACCCAACCATCAACGCTGAGCCAGTCTGGTAACCAGGAAGAGATGGATTCTGTTTGTTCCTCCATCTCGACTTCCTCTTCTCCTTCAAAACCGTCCAGCACCGTATCAAGGTCTGAGTCTGCTGATGAATTTTCGCTGGACGGTTCTGTTTCAAAGCCTTCGAGTACAGCATCCAGATCGTTGGTAATGCTGTCGGATTGGGCTGTGGCAGGGAAAGGCGAGAGAAAAAGAAGGCTTGCGAGCAGGGTGGCAAGGAGTGTTGATTTTCCGAAAGGGTGGAATTTTCTTGTATCGTGCATTATTTAATTAGTATCTGCTGAATTTCTCGGCAGTCGGAAGAATTCAGGGTGGTCAATACCCTGACACGTTATTTCAAAACGTTCAATCTAAGGTGCTTCTGCTGCTTTTTTTAGGCTTCCGTCAATAATTCGATTTTTCAGACGGAAATTGGACGCACTTTTCCCCTACCCGACTTCG
>NZ_JALAAI010000065.1:0-21737 GCF_052785085.1 Candidatus Electrothrix sp. | reverse complement strand
ATTTCTTGGCACCGCAAAAGCCTTGAAAAATATAATTACTTGATAATAAACGAAAAATATTTTTACGCCCAACGAATAATCAGGTAGTTAGGATTGTTTCGATAATGATTCTCACAAAGTTGGGCTAGTTGTATGGGATAGTGCAGCCAGTTATATTGATGGGTATCACTCTGAACTCAACAGAAAATCTTCTCTTGATATATTGAGAAAGCGTGGTCAGGAAATTAAGTCGGCCTTTGATGTCTGGGAGGAGTTACCAAAAGGCAACCCGAGTGACGGGTTGGATGCAATGGGGCAAGCTCATAAAGCGTTAGTCGTGTATGCAAAGTCACCAAGAAGTCAAGATGATTTGAAAAATCTTGCAGAGCAGATGGAGATATTTGCTGTACGAGCGAAGCGGGTTGGTAAGGTGGTGCAGCAGCTTCAACAAGTAAAATAAAATGCGAGGAGGACTAACCTATGATTACAATAGATGATTTGAAAACATCTCTTAATGATGTCTTACGCCAATTAAGCATTCTGCGTGGAAGTATACCTCTTGATGATCCTTTGAAAGACAGACTAGATGAGCTTTTCGACTACATTCTCAAAAAACGATTACGGATTGCCAAGAAAGTCTTTGAAGAAGGAACAGCCAAGTACGAAGCTGTGACAAGTAGATTAAAATCAATTAATGAAGAACTGCTCTCAACTATTGATGATATTAATAAAATAGCTGAAACTTTTGATTCGCTTACGCGCCTTGTCACAGCTCTTGATGATCTCCTCAACCTTGCCACATCAATTGCTGGCGGTGATATCTCTTTCCGTGCCGCTGTGGAGGAAAGAGCAACTATCAGATCAGCCGAGAAGATGTCACACAGAGTAGACCCATCAGTAGTTGAGCATCTTATGCAAGCCCCGCCCGCAGAGATTAGTGTAGTTGACGGCCCGCCTAAAAGCAGACCAGTCGCGCCGATTCCGGTTGAAGAAGTCCTGCACGGCATCGAACTAACAGACGAGAAACTGATCATCACTGTAGCCACAGGAGGTTGCACAGAAGAGGACAGTTTTCATGTTTATGTCGATAAGGGGTACACTGGGCTACCTCCGTATCAGGTCACTGTGTACAGAATTAAACCGGATGATTGCAAGGGGAACTTCGAGCCGGTACGAATATCCTTTTCACGAAGGGAGTTAGGCCTGGAAGGAAATGTTGATTTCCGTATCCTCAACAGGATTGGCAACACCTCGAATCATCGGCTCAAACCGTAACGATAGCGGGCAGTATCACAGGGCGTATTCTGCGAAAGCCTCCTGCGAAACGAACAACCTCGCAGGAGGGTCGCATTGCACAAGGAAAAGTTATTCAACAAAATGGAGGAATCCCAATGAAAACGCAAGCAACTAATAAGAACGAACCAAGGTTTACAGGAGAAGTGGTTCACCTTGAGGACATTGGTCTTACCTATGATTTCAGTGAAGACGAACTCGCGGCAACGCTCATATTCAACAAGCTGGTGGTCCATTTATGGGACGATCCAGGGGTTTTTGTGATTCCTCGCACGGTATCTCTCTCGATTCCGGTTGTCCATAATGACCGGAACCTGCGTATCACTCAGGGAATCAGCGGTTTTGTCAGTGTGGACGGTCCGGCACGGGCGGTTCTGCTTGTCCAGGCAGCCGGTGAGACCACTCTGGTCGATCTCAAGGAAGCGAACGATGATGGGCCGGAACAGGAAAACTCGTATTCTTTTAATGAGATCATAGAGGGTGAACTCCGGGCAGGAGCTGCATATCATGTTACTTTCTTTCTCCTGGTCGAGCGTGATGTTGATCATGGAGAAACAGGTGGTTCGCTGACTATCGACTCCCTGGACCTTGAGATCAAGGACCCTGCTGAGGAAGGATAACCGACTTTTTCCGGCTCATCGCAGGTTAGTGAGGAGAATATAGCCATTTTTTCCCTTTGTCTCTCTCCAGACCTCTTCACAGGGTAGTTCATGCTAATCTCACTGCCTGCTCTGAGCCAAAACCACCGCAACCAAGGCAGCAGTCTCTGCCCGCAGGATACGCAGCCCCAGCGAAACCATGGTAAATCCAACTTCCTCCGCATAAGCAACCTCATCAGGATGAAAGCCGCCTTCCGGCCCTATCAAGAGCAGTACTGGCTGACCATCACCCAAGTCAAAGGCGGGAAAAAACGCCCCAGCCTCCTTTTCCAAAGGATAATTTTATGTCCCTTCTCAGGGAAAGGGAGCTTCTCCAGAGCAACCGGAGCATAAATCTGCATAGGAACAGGGAAAACAGCCCCTGTAAGAGGAGGATAAAACTCTGTAACGGGAGAATAGGGCATTGTAACGGGTAAAACCCATCCCGCAGCAGGGGAAAACGGTTCTGCACCGGTCAAAAGTGACAATGCAGCAGGAAAAAATGACAGGGGAGCAGGAGAAAATGACACTGTAGCAGGAGAATGTCATACTGTAGCAGGTAAAAACGGTTCAGGAGCAGAGAAAAGCCATTTAGCACCGCTCCAGTGCCGGATCATTCTTGCCCTTGTCTTTTTTTGCTATCTTGTCCGCAGCAGGCGATACATTAATTCCCGGATACTCTCTCCCGGATGCGGAGGATTGTACATCTCCATAATCAACCTCGGTAATGATAGTCTTCGTAATGATCACCCGCCACCGCCACCACCACCGCCACCGCCACCACCACCGCCGCCGCCACCGCCACCGCCACCGCCACCACCGCCACCACCTGGGGCACTGCCTGGGCCGCCGCCGCTGCCGCTGCCGCTGCCACCACCTATTTTTTCACCAAGTATCAAGCTACATATCATGCCGATAAGCACCGGAAAAACAAAGACGAATAATGCCATAAGTCCTGCTACCTTCATAAAAAGGAAAATCCCACTCCAGATTGATTTTTGGGAATTACCAGCCTGCTCCTTTTTTTTCTGCTGCCGCCAATCCTCCGTAGCTCTCCTTGAAAACGCAAGCACCCCGTTCGGGACAGCAACCCGCACCTCCAGTTCCTTGCCCGGAGGCATTGCACCATGCGAGATGAACTCAACCGTGCGTTCGTCAATTTGTCGGGCCTCGGCAGGTACGCCGAAGTTTTTAAAGCTGGTGATCTTTCCGGTCAGCGAGTCCGGCAGGCGCACAGTAACCTTGCCGTTCTGAATCGGTGCAGATCGGTCTTTAAAGATGGCTTTGAGGTACACCCAATCTTCTTTCCCGTGAACCTGGATACCGCCTTTGATCCGATATTTCAGCACAAAGGTATGGCTCTCCGGAGGGTTCAGATCATGCCGCCATTTAATCCACCGCTGCCCGTTTTTGACATTCGTCTGAGCCGCCAGTCGCCATCTAATCCACCGTTGGCCGTTCTTGACATTCGTCTGAGCCGCCAGCTTCTTTTCGGTCTCAAAGACTTTGATCTGATCAATGCCGTCCACCTTGTCCAACGGAATATAGCGATACCGCTCATTGGTATGCGGCGCAGTGAACACGTATTTCTGGGTCTCGGTCACCAGCATATCCCCGTTCTGCTGGACATCAATGTCTACGTTGATGAATTCCCAGTAAAAGGGGGACGCCGCCGCTGGGTTAGCAGTCAGGAGGAGCGTGAGGAACAGCAAGGTGGGTATGAAATGGTGCTGCAGGTACTTCAATGGATTTACCTCCGTATGATTGATATGAATTGAAGGTTCACTCAAGCCCAGATCTTCACGTTGAGGACATGGTATTGATTAATTGTTCTCGTCTGTTGGATCCATCAAGGGGTATTATAGAGGCCAACGATTCGGATAAGTAGACATATCTGATCAATATAAAACTTCATACTAGATTCCTATGGGTTTTATTATCAACCTACTGAAACACTGTAATAAGTTTTTCACAAGAGTTTTTTCCGTTCAGTAATAATGAAGAGGCTTTATTTATCGGAAGATTTTGGCTGCAAGCCTAACTATCTTATTTTCGTTCCGACCAAATGCATGCAGTTATATGTTACGATTGCGGGGATTCGTGAGCAAGCAAACCGGGAGGGCGGGGGCGTGGATTGAAACAGGTTGTATGGGCAACGGTATGCCGTGCTCCTCCGGTCGCCCCTCCCTTCCCATGGAAGAGGAGAGTGCAATATAGAAAAACTTATATTGCATATACCAGGTAACTTTGGCCAGATACGACTATTCCCCTGGTTTTCTGGTTCCCAAGCTCCGGCTTAAGAACCCTTATTCCTGAAGCTTTGCTTCCTGTATAAAGCGCAGCTTCACGATGTCTGTCCCCAAGCAGAGTTTGGGGACGAAAAAACCGTTGCGGAATAAATTGAGCCGATCCATCCCCTGTGATAAACTATCTTGTACAAGGAAAAAGATAGATCCTGTCAGCGCATACGATATAATAAACGATTCTTCAACGAGATAATAAAACCTCCATTATCTCTACAAGCAATAAATACCCATGAAAGATGTACAAACGGACAAGTTCACCAAGACATACCTTGAGCACGGTATGATCTCTGAAGAAGTGACCTTCTTTAAAAAATTTGTGGACGGGATAGATGCTGATGAGGTTGAAAACTACCTCACTCGGATCCGGGAATTTTCAGAGGAATACATAGTGGACCATTTCCGCTTTGAAGAAGAGGAAGTCTTTCCGTTGATCCTCAAGCACGGTAATGAACGGGAAAAAATGATAGTGCAGATACTCCTGGATGAGCATGGAAAAATCTTAAAAAAACTCGAAGAGATTATGGAACAGATTGCGTCCTACGAAGCCCTGCCAACAGAACAAAAGGTTACAGATATTATGCTTTCAAGCAGGGAGTTTCTCGAAATGATCCTGGTTCATGCACGTAAGGAGGATGCGCATCTTTTTGCAGCTCATTCAAAAAAAACAACCTGATTGATTGCATGTTATCCTCTCTGAAACCCAATAACAGTCAGCACAGTGTAAACAAGCAACCAGATCCCCATGAACCACAAGGTGAGCCGACGGGCCCTCCCTTCCCTTGGCAGGAACAACAACGCCCCAACAAAGGTAGCCGGAATAAAAATCCCCGCCCAAAAGACCGGAAGATACCGCAGCAACTCCTGAAGCCCGATAAAAAACCACGGTCCATCAATATGGAGTAAACCAAAATGATCCCGCTCTAAGGGAGTCCTGAGAACCGGTGCAAGCAGGAAAAGGACAAAAACTACGGCAAGATGATCGCGCCAGGAAGCTGTATAACGGCGCAAATGGGGCCAAACACAAACGCCCCCCACGACCATCAGCCCGATCAAATGATTGAGATAGATCTTTTGCACCCCAGCTCTATTGCTATCAAAAAGGAGCTTATTGAAAAAATCGCCTAAAACAGGAAGAGAAAGGGTGATATTCTCAGCAATGGCACCAGCTGCCTCACCAGTCGCATCACCCCGAAGAATATAGCCGGTAAAAAGCAAGGTCAATGCAATCGGCACTGAAGCACTGAGCCGTAACCAGGCTGCCCGGGGAAAGCGATGAGCAGGCGATGAACCATCTTGCCAAAGAATGACAGCCAGATGGACCAACAAAAAGAACATGAAGGCCTGACTGGAAGAATAATGCAAAGACCGCCAAAAGGAACCAAAGGGCACGACCAGCTCAATGGTGGCTGTGGAATAAAAAGGCTCTGCCGCATTATACTGAAGCCCAACAATCAGACCGGAGAGCACCGAGATATACAGACTGATCAGGGCATGACCACCCCAGCGAACAGTAACCACGCCCTGTTGCAACCGTGCTGGCAAACCCAGCTTCTCCTGCTGACCTGGGACACTCATCAGATCGTCACCACATAACCGGTGACAGCCCCGCCAGCATCTTTTTGCACAGCCACCTCATACATCGGCAGATCCCGCTCAGCAGGCCCTCGCAGCCGCTTGCCTTGTTCCGTAAAACGGCTCTGATGACAGGGGCATTCAATAAGCTGCTGGTCTTCCAAAAAATTAACCCGGCACCCCAGATGGGTACAGGTCCTGGAAACCGCCCAGGCCTGCTCTCCCTGGGCAAAGAGGATAAAATCCCGCTCTGCATGGAAGCCACTCACCGGCAAAGGGGCAGCCACCTTGATATGGCGTGGCTTGGGTTTGACCGCAAAACCAGCAAAACGAAACAAGGGGTAAATCAGGCCAACTCCGATAAAGGTGCCGATCCAGTTCAGCATATTCCGCAGAAAACTCCGCCGTTCATCCGATGTATCGCTCTTCCTGTCCGCCATACCTGCCGTATCCTGCCCCTTAATGTATAAACTTTTCTTTCAGGGCTGCCAGCACATGAGCCGGGACCATCCCGCTGACATCCCCGCCATGCCGGGCTGCATCCTTTATAATAGAGGAGCTGATATATATCCAGCGAAAGCCTGTCATGAGAAAGACCGTCTGCACCCTGCGTTCCAGCTTCCGGTTCATCAGGGCCAGCTGAAACTCGTAATCAAAATCAGAGACCGCCCGCAGGCCACGGACAATAGCACATGCCTTTTGCTGGACAGCATAATCCACAATCAGGCCGTCTGTGGTGTCAACCGTCACATTCCTGTTTGCAGCAAAACATTTTTCAACCAGGGCAACCCGTTCTTCCAGGGTAAACAACGGTTTTTTACCCGCATTGATAGCCAACGCCACAATCACATGATCAAACATGCGTAATGAGCGCTTCACAATATCAACATGACCATTGGTTATGGGATCAAAGGTCCCAGGGTAGACAGCAATGCCGGTAGGACTCCCTGGCGAACAAGCCGCATCAGGGCTAAAGTCAGGGCTAAGGTAGTCAGGAATAACAGAATCAGGCATAAAAAATACTTCTTATAAGATCCATCCCTCCCCTTGGGAAGAGACAATAAAAAATAAATACGTTATGGACGTATCTATGCGTATCTATGAGTTGGGGGGCAGTCCACTCAACATCAGAAAAACGTAAATTTTCCACCCTCGCCGCCCACCGTTAAAACGGTGGGCTATTATCCATTTCAATATTTCGATAAAGCCAAAGACCGGTCTCTCCGTAACTCCGCTGGTTCACCAAAGTCAGTGTACCATACTGCTCTGCAAGTTCTTCACTTGCCCGTTCTTCTGCAACGACTAAACCATTTTCTTGCAGCAAGGATTCTCTTCCCAGCATTGCCAGGGTCTTTTCTGCCAGCTTTTTTGCATAAGGGGGGTCAAGAAAGATAATATCAAAGAGCAGCTGAGCAGGCATTTTCTTGTGCAAACGCTTGATACTGTCTGGCCGGGAAAGATTGATCTGCTGAAGGGAGGCTTGTGCAGAGGGAAAACAATTTTTCAGATTACCATGAATGAGTTCAAGGGCCTGGCGGGATTGATCAACAAACACTGCTGTCCCGGCACCCCGGCTCAAGGCTTCAAGACCAAGGGATCCGGTACCAGCATAGAGATCAAGGACCGTACTGCCTGCAAGCTCATCAGCAAGGATATTAAACAGGGCCTCACGCACCCTGTCGCCAGTGGGCCGGATACAATGCCAGCCTGCTTTGGGCCTGATCAGGTGTCGCCCTCTGGCTGAACCGCCAGTAATCCGCATAATATTCTAAGGGCAGCCTTTTTTTCTGCGAACAAAGGTATACAATTCCAAAAATAAACCAGAAAGGGCGTAAAGCAAGGCTGTGACAAACAGGGTCACAGGAGGCTCTGTGGCCAATAAGGTTAACACCAAAATCATCCCAACAACCGACTGAAAACGTTTCTCTTTGGTAATTTTGATCTTTTTAAAGCTTAGATAACGATGGCTTGAAATCATCAAATAGGAGAGCAGGTAGACCAACAAGAGGATGGAAAAATGTTTTACCGTCTCAGTAGCACCTAAGTAGTGAAAAAACATAACCATAGTTGCAATGGCCCCGGCAGCTGCCGGACAGGGTAAGCCCACAAAGTCATGATTGTCATTATCCGGATCTTCAGCCATGGAGTTAAAACGGGCCAGGCGCAACGCTGTGGTGGCAACATAGAGAAAAGCAGCCAGCCAGCCATAACGGCCATAGGGAATTAAAGCCCAAAGATAGGCCAACAAAGCCGGAGCAACCCCAAAGGACACCATATCACAAAGTGAATCCAGCTGCATGCCAAAGCGGGAGGTAGAATCTGTTAAACGGGCAACCCGTCCATCTAACCCATCAAAAACTCCTGCAACCAGGATAGCCACAGCAGCAGGAAAAAAATCTCCATTAATCGACGCAACCATGGAGTAAAAGCCACTAAACAAACTGGTACAGGTCAGCATGCTGGGCAGAGCGTTAAATCGATTGGATCGTGGTCGTTCCATATCTAGTTCTCCTTAAGCTGCTCTGCGAGTTCACTCACAGCCATTCCATAAAAAAGCGAGTGATTATAAGCACAGATCAAGATGCGTTGGACGAACAAAATTGCTCACTAAAGGCCCGGATAAAATCATCAAGCTGGTCTGCAGGCAGGGCATTTATGCCTGCTGCCGCTGCCCGACCGCCACCGCTGGGGAACTGACGACAAAGAACATCGGCCCCGTTACGGTTATTCAGGGGCGCACGAACACTGATTCGCAAGGACTGATCAGTATTTTCCGTTAACAGGGCATGGGCAAGTTCCGGCTTTTGCCGGGCCAGGGTATTGGAATAGACCCCTGCTACCCGGCGTGACCAGGCCTGAGCAGGCAGCTGATAAACACGACCGGTACTATCCTGATGCAGAGGATCAAAGGACAGGGCCTGTTCCATATCGCTCTGATAGCCATTTTTTAAGACTTGCAAGGCTTCGGCATCCGCATAAAAATCCAAGGGATTCGCATACGGGTGAACCTGGTGAAAAAGATCCACAGGATCAAAGAAGAGGTCTTCCAGGCTTGCTCCATAGCCGTTGTAATTCAGCAGAATCCCTGTTTCCTTGAGCTGGGCAAGGGCTTCCCCTTCAATGCCTTGCTGATGGGCCAGCTGTTCAGCTGATTCATCAAGATTATCACCAAAAGCACCAACAATGGCCCACAAAGCGTGTTTTCCCTCAAGGAGTTGGTTAATAATCAATGAGGTACAGGTCAGAGGCTGGGGATCAATATGGGCTATAAGGCCTTCTGAATCCGGGAGATCTCCAGCATAGTGATGGTCAGCATAAAACACCGTATTAGCACGGCCAGCAGTCAAAATTTTATGCAGACTGTCCCTGTTCTTATCCAGCGAGATATCAAGGACTGTAAAACTCGTATCGCTTTCCTCAACCACCTGGGCAAGCAGGCCAATATCCCGTTTTACTCCACTGAGTAAGCGGGCCTCTGGACGCGGTTCCGCAAGGCGCAGTTGCTGAAGAGCACAAATTCCATCGGCATCACCATTAAAAACATCAAAATATTGCATAGAAATCCTCAGTCTCCACTGCTTCCCATAAGATCAACCCCAAAGGGAGTGCCGATATTAGCCAGCTTAAACAGCACCATGATCTGCTCATTATCTGGTGTCACATCAGCCACCAACTCCACGGACCAACAGGAGGGATTATAGCTCAAACTGATCTTTTCAGCAATAGTCACAGAATCTTCAACAGATTGCTCCAGAGAATAGCCAGCTGCAAAATTATAGAGCAGGTTTACCCGGGTAAGCAACCTGATGGAGCTGGTATCCTCAATCTTATCCGTGGCACCAGCCTGAAAGAGATAATCAAAGGAAAATATATCGCCCCGGCTGTTGCGATAATAACTTTCCACATTATGCCGCGAAAATTCATCATCATAAATATCAAGATCAGTGTCGTACTTGAAATTAAAATTCTGCCACGGCGTCCAGGACATACGAAGCTGCACATCAGAAAAAGGCTCTTCTGAGACCGTATCGCGAAGGTCATAGCTCTGTTGCAGTTTAATATACCCGTAATCCCGTTCAAACTCCTCGTCATCTCCGCCCTCTGAACCAGCAAAGAAATTATTCACGCCATAGGTAATTATATTTTGATCCCCGGCGCTGTCCACGGCATCAAACCGGGGAAGTAGCTTATCCAGGTCTGGATCTGTTACATAGGTATAGCGAACAAAGGGGCGTAAGGTATGGCTCCATGTTGCCATCTCCTGACCCCCCAGAGCAAAATCCCGGCGCAAGGTTGTAGCGATTTCTCCGTTTACATCAGCAAGAAAACGATTTTCCGAATCTGTATCTTCCCATGCCTTTACCCCATTATCATCAATCAGATACATGGTATCCCTTATACCAGCTCCAACCGTGATTTCCAGATACTCACTAATCATGGGCAGAGCTGTTTTCAAACGAGGATACAGGTCAATACGCTGAGCTTGCACACCTGAGTCACGTTTATAATACACATAATCAGTATCC
Source organism: Candidatus Electrothrix sp. (assembly GCF_052785085.1). NCBI lineage: Bacteria > Pseudomonadati > Thermodesulfobacteriota > Desulfobulbia > Desulfobulbales > Desulfobulbaceae > Candidatus Electrothrix > Candidatus Electrothrix sp. The sequence continues at coordinate 11,423 of NZ_JALAAI010000065.1, read as the reverse complement.
CAGGAAAAATCCACCTCTGTATCGTACAAGGAAACCAAGCCACTATATTTTACCTCAGGAAATTTCCACAGTGCTGTGGAGTCACCGCTCTCAGTAAGATCATCAATACCTTTAAGGGTTGCTTCCAGCGAGGTTCCGTTCCCCCAGGAACGAAGAGTGGTCAGCTTATTTTCCCGTTCATAGATATTTCTGTCCTGCAAGCCACGACCAAACTGTTCAGTGAGCCGCCTTTCACTCACAGCATAGCCGGTAAAGCCATTGGTAAATTCGTCGAGATAGTCCTGGTCAGAGACAAGATCAAGATCAAGTCGGGTTATCCATGCGCCGATTAGCTGATCTGCCTTCCCCCGGATCCAGTAACGGTTCTGATTGGTATGGGTATAGCCCGTATCAGCGTAATAGTCAGCATTATCTGGATTATCCATATCACTGAGATCATCGTTGAGGAAATTCATCATCATGGTTCCCTTTGACTGCTGATCCAGCATGTAACGGCCCTCTATTCCTGCCATGAAGCCTCGGTCAGCAAGATAATGAGGATACAGGGTGATATCACTGCTCGGCGAAAGATTAATAAAAAGCGGCCATTCCAGACTGAACCCACTCCGATCAGAAAGAGCGACTGAGGGGAAGAGAAAACCGGTTTGGCGATTTCGCTTGGCAGGCAATATCATGTACGGCGAGTATAAAACAGGCACATCTTTAATCCGAAAGGTGGCGTGCTTTAAAAAGGCATAACCGCCATCGGTAATTTTGGTATCTTTGGCATTGAGACTCCAGGGTGGAACTTCCCCCTCCTTCATCTTACAGGTCACTAACCAACCGTCTTCAATATGGTATGTCAATTCACCGGTCTTCTTTATAACCCGGCCTTCCACATGCATGTCCCTATACTGACGTATAATGGTCGCATCAGTAAACGAGGCTGTTTCCCTGGTCAGGTGAACTGTCCCATTCCTGGCCCTTAGTTTATCCGGGCCAATATCAATCAACACATTACCACGCAACTTCACCGTTCCCAGATCCATATCATAGACAAGCCAATCTGCCTTGATGGTCGTGATCACAGCTGAAGTGAACACCTCATCCTCTTCCGCTGCATCATCCTCTACAGCTGCTTCCAGACCTGCTTCTGGATCTGCTTCTGGATCTGGATCTGCTTCCGCCAAAGCAGGAGCCTCTTTCGGGGCAAGCAGGGCAGCCTCTCCGTCTTCCTGTGCCAGAGTACTATCAGTTATGTTTTCTTCTGAGGGGGTTGCATCTTCCCCCAGCAGATCACTCCAGTCTTTTGCATTGTTCTTTTGCTGGGTAGCCAAGGGTGTAATTTCCATTTTCTGGAGAACAACATTGCCCTCTGCTATGATGCTGGCAGGATCTTCAAATCGCGTCAGTTTATCAGCAGTGATTTCCCACTGCATTGCCCTGACGGCCTCTGCATGGACATTTGTGGGCTTAAACAGGCACGATACGCCCAGAAAACAAGCAACCGTTATAAAGGAAAAAAAAGGGGTTCGGCAATGCACCTCGTTACACTCCTGTAAATTGTCTCAAAAGAGGAAGAAATAATTATGAAAATTCAAGACTGTCATCTACACGAATTTACGCTTCCCACCTGCTTGTGTCAAGGAAAAAGGAGGCAGAAAAGGCAGGGAACGCTGAAAAGCTGCTCAGGCTTCTGCGCAAAAAAACAAATAAATTAGCCTTGCTAAAAACAATAAATTGTTTTATGACAAACGGTTATATTATACGGAATATGAGATAGTATCTGGACTTCACAATCCGTTCTTGTCTTTTCCGTACTTCCGGTAGTATAGTGTATTTCATTAATGTGATATTTGGCGATTATCAAATGCGCTCATTTTTTTCTATGAACCATATCTTTGGCCCGGTAAACTCCCGGCGACTTGGACGCTCCCTCGGAGTTGATCTTTTTCAGGATAAAATCTGCACCCTCAATTGTATCTATTGCGAAGTCGGTCCCACAGTTCTTCTGACCTGTGAACGGGCAGAGTATGCCCCGACAAAAGACATTATAAAAGAAATAGACAGCTATTGCCAGGACCAGAACCGGGTGGCAGAGCTGGATGTTATCACTGTAACAGCCAGTGGCGAACCCACCCTGCATGCAGATTTCGGGGAAATTGTCGCACATTTGAAAAAAACTGCTGCAAAACCCATTGCCGTGCTGACTAACGGAACAACCCTGACCTCGCCTCAGGTTTGCCAGGAAATGTCCCAGGCTGACGTGGTGATTCCTTCACTGGACTCGGCCTTGCCACAAGGATTCAGAAAAATTGATCGGCCAGCAACCTGCATTGAGCTTGATAACGTTATTAAAGGACTGATCAGCTTTTCCCATTCATATAAGGGAACAATCTGGTTGGAAATACTCTTTGCCCAGGGCATCAACGACACTGCCGAAGAGATTAACGCACTACGTCAGACTGTTCAACAGATGCGTATTGATCGCATCCAGCTGAACACTGTTGCCCGCCCCCCTCTGGAATCCTTTGCTCGCCCGATCAATCAAAAGAGCATGGCAGCAATTGCCCGGCAATTCCAGGAGGACAACCCTTTCTGCCCGGTTGACCTGCTCGCTTTTCAGGCAAGCCAGGAAGACGAAGCAGAAGAGCCGAAAAAGTTTTTTTTCAATCTTGACCGTGCAGCTGATAAAAAGGCCTTCACGGTTGAGCTTGTCGAGATGTTAAAACGGCGGCCTTGTACGGCTGCTGATATCAACCGCACCTTTCATCTTGGAGGTGCGGAAAAGGTTGAGCTCCTGCTTGACGCCCTTGCACAGGACGGTTGCATACAAAAGAGAGTACATGGAGACAGCGTCTATTATCAATAACCCAGACGCACTCCCCACTTCCGTCCCAATGCTGTACTGCAACGGCAGGAGCTTATATTGTTTATTTCACAACGCAGGAACATTGTACTATGACCAATGAAACAGAAAACACTACCAAAGAACAACAGCAAACAATAAAAGTCCGCACTGTCTGCACCGGTGCCTGGTGGAAAAGTGCCAAGCCCAAAAAGGCTGCGCAAACCCAACAAACCGAGCAGACAAAACGGAACGGAGAAAAAAAAACTAACCCCCCGGTCAGTAAAAAGCAGGGTCAAACATCCAAAGCGCTTTCGGGAGCAACAGAGAATAACACATCAGAAAAACAAGATGTTTCCCCAGAACAGTTAAAACAGCCAGCGCAAAAGGCCGCAGCTGAGAGTCCGAAAGAGGTGAAAAAGCCTTTACGCAGCCCCAAGAGACAAGACCGAAAACCAACACCTGCCAAACAACATTCTCAACAGGTTCAGGAAGAAGAGAAAAAAGAGCAGGAAACAAAGAAGAGCAAAGAAACCTCTTCTGAGCAAACCCAGCCCAGGAAAGATAAGAAGGATAGTAAAAACAAGAACAAACAGAAAGCCACGCCTGAACGGGAAGCAAAAACCGAAGGTCAGGAAAAAGAGACTAAGCAGCAAAAAAACAAAAAAGTCCGCCTGCTCATCAATGCAGAAGAACCTGAAGAATGCAGGATTGCCCATGTGGAAGACGGACGCCTGGAATCCTTTCATGTCAACACCGTGGTCCGGGAGCATACCAAAAATAATATCTATAAGGGCCGCATCGTTTCTATTGAAGCCAACCTCCAGTCTGCCTTTGTGGAAATTGGTACAGGCCGTAATGGTTTTCTGCCCTTTAACGATATCCACCCGGAATACTATCGGGAAGATATCAGCGAGCAAACCCGAACCCTGATCAATCAGCAACAGTGGAAAAAACTCAAGATCGAAGATGTGGTCAAACGCGGTCAGGAAGTCCTGGTCCAGGTAGTGAAAGAGGTCACTGGCAATAAAGGCGCCAATATGACCACCTATCTTTCTTTGCCTGGACGTTGTCTTGTACTCATGCCAGGGAGTGACAGCGCTGGCATATCCCGCAAAATTTCTGGTGAGCAGCGACGAAGCCGGTTACGGGAAATTATGTCTGGCTTCAATATCCCCGAGGGAGTGGGTTATATCGTCCGCACAGCCAGTGCGGAAATCACCAAGACCGCCCTGCAGCAGGATCTTCGTTACCTTACAGGCCTGTGGACGGAAATCAAAAAACGAGGTCAAACCTCTCCGGCTCCGGCCTTAATCTATGAGGATCAGGACACGGTGCTTCGTTTCCTTCGGGATCATTTTACCCAGGATATTCAGGAGATCGTTGTTGATACTGAGGAATCCTATAATCAGGTGAGCAACTTTATTGACATGCTCCCTGCCCGTCAGAAAAAGGTGCAGGTCAGGCTCCATCGCGGGGTTAAACCAATCTTTAATCAGAATAATATTGAAGAACAGATTGAATCTATTTATCAACCCCAGGTGCAGCTGCCTTCGGGCGGTTCCATTGTTATTAATCCTACAGAGGCACTGGTCGCCATTGATGTCAACTCTGGTCGGACCTCGCAAAAAGGTAACTTTGAAAAATCTATCTTTCTCGCCAATATGGAAGCAGCAGAGGAACTGGCCCGCCAGCTACGATTGCGGGATCTGGGTGGCCTGATCGTAGTGGACTTCATTGATATGCGGAGCAAGAATAATATCAAGGAATTGGAAAGACAGGTTAAAAATGCCATGAAACGGGATAAGGCCAAGGTTGATATCAGTCGGATCTCCCGCTTCGGCCTGATGCAGATCTCCCGCCAAAAAATGGGGGCTCCCATCGAGAAAGGCAGCTATCACCGTTGCGATCATTGTGATGGACGTGGGCTGGTCCGCTCTGTGGAAACCCTGGCCCTGTACTATCTCCGTCGGATCCAGACCGGTGTGGCCCGCAAAAAGATCAATCGGGTAGAGGCCTGTCTGCCTCTGGAGGTCGGGCAATACCTGTTGAATAAGAAACGAACTGAGCTTATGGAACTGGAAAATAAGCACCAGGCAACCATCAGCATCCTGCCTAGTCCAGAAATGAAGCCAAGCGAGAATAATATTCGCTTTCTTTCCTGAGAGAATGAGCAATGGTAGAGCAGGCCTCTATGTCTCTGCCCTGTTCAAACCGGATGAAATCATTCAGGGCAATCACAAGGATTGCCCTTCACTGCCCCTTTGTCTTTTGTCTTTTGTCCTTTGGCTCAATGCACTTGCGCCATACAAGGCTCATCCTGACAGGCATTGACCTCAATCGTCACATGGGACAACTCGTGGAACCTTCCCAACAGGGCCTTATAATGCTCTGCTGATTGTGGATAATGAGTTACCAGGGCAATGATTGCAGCATACTGATTGACCCCAACCTTCCAGATATGTATATCAGAAACCCTGTTATCAGCATCTGCCTCAATGACCTTTCTCACCTCCTGCTGATACTCCTCTTCAATACTGGCATCAAGCAGGATCGGACCTGCCTGTTTAAGCAAGCTGTATGACCACCGGGCAATAATCACTGCACCCACAATCCCCATTGCTGCATCAAGCCAGCCCCAGCCTAAAAATTTCCCGGCAAGCAAGGCACCAAGAGCAAGTAAGGAGGTCAAGGCATCCGCCAGAACATGGACATAGGCTGCTTTCAAATTATGGTCATGATGATGATCATGGTGGTGATGATCTTCATGATGATTATGATCGTCTTTAAGAAGAAAGGCACTGACGACGTTCACCAATAAACCAATGCCCGCAACAATCATAGCCTCATTAAAATGAATAGCTTCCGGGTTAATAATCCTTTCAAGAGATTCAATGACCATGAGTAAGGCAACAACAGCCAATGCCACTGCACTGGCAAAGCCGCCAAGTACGGTTACCTTGCCTGTCCCAAAGGTATATTCAGGATTGCTTTCATGCTTTCTTGAGTAGCGATAGGCAAAAATCGCAATGAGAAAGGCGGCAACATGGGTGCTCATATGCCAGCCGTCAGCCAACAGTGCCATGGAGCCATAGGCTGTTCCGGCAATGATTTCCACCACCATTGTTACCAGAGTAAGAAAGAGAACATATTGCGTCCGTCTCTCTCCCTTCTCATTATTTACTGAGAAATTATGATGATGTTGCCATTTTTCTAATGTATGTATATGCATTCCAAACCTCAAAAAATTGATTCAGCTGATGTAACAAGATTCTATTGAGATAATCACTCAGGCTTGAAATGTAAATAGTTCATTCTCGCAGAAGCGCCACAAGCCTCCTGTCAACGTATCAGGTGGCTCCTATCACTCTGGTAAAAACATTTTCTCCAGCCAGGTGTGAGCTTGCCGAATTTCGGTACCATCTGGATAGGTTGTTTCCTGATCAAGTTTCCTGACGATCTGTACTTTGGGAATCTTGCCAAGATGTCGATCAAAAAGCATAAAATTATTACTACGCTGGCTGTCTGCCCATTTGACCTCAAGCATCAGGCAGGGTGATGTTTCTCTGGTCACAAGAAAATCAATTTCATTGCCGTCCTTGGTTTGCAAATAATGCAGACCTAACTCCTCACCTAAGCAGTCTTCCCGAAAATGAATCTCTTTCAGCAGAGCGCAGGCCGTTGCATTTTCCAAACGTATGCCTCTATCTCCGAGAACCTGTCCGGTGTCGTAAAAATAGTATTTCGGCGTTTTGAGTAAGGATCGGGCAACATTGCAATGATAGGGAGTTACCCGAAATATTATATACATATTTTCCAGTAAGGTCAGCCATTTCTTCACCGTCTTGTCGCTGACTTGTAGATCCTGGGCCAGCGAGCTGAAGGAAACCGGGCTGCCCACTCGCTTCCTCAGCAGTTGAATCAAGGTCTCAACGGCACTGATCTGCTGAATGTTTTCCAATTCTATGAGATCCTGCCTGATGATAATATCCAGATGAGAACGTTTCCAACGCTTGTAGAACCTTTTTTCTCCTTCCAGGTAGGGTTCTGGGAATCCTCCGATTTCAAGCAGCTGATCTAAGGCAGATTCTGATGAAACCCCAGGTCGTAACGAAGTCAGTTCTTTAAGATCAAGAGGGTGTAGTCTGAACTGAAAAAAACGACCAGCCAAGGAGTCGCCTACTTTTTTATAAGTGTCCAGTTTAGCACTGCCAGTGACCACGAGCGCAGGAGGAATACCTTCTGTGTCATATACTCCTTTCAACCACGACTTCCAATCCCTCAACTTATGCAGTTCATCAAAAATGACAGCTTGTTTTTTTCTGTCCCAGATGCGTTCCAGCAGTCTGAGCCGGTGCTCGGAGCTGTCAAAATTGAGATAGTCAAAATCCTGAACCAGCATTTTGGAAAGGGTGGTCTTGCCGGACTGCCTCGGGCCAGTAATAAGAATAATCTTGCGGACAAGATCCTCTCTGATGGTTTGGGTAAGGTATCGCTTCATGCTGACCATTATAACCCCCATTCCGAGAAAGTCAAGACTATTTCGGAATAGGCTCCGAAAAAGTCAAAACATAAAGCAATCATCTGAAAAAACCGGGCCACGCACTAAACACGTACCCGGCAAGATTGGCTATCAAACATCAATTTAGAGACATCGAAAAAAGGATAACCGAGTGCAGCCAAAAACCCCATCATTCCCCTTTACATTTCCCCACCCAATCACTACTCTTTAAAAAAACGGCTCACCCCCCCCCTGCCAACACAACTGACCAGGCAGTGAGAGCCCTTTCTTTATACGAATCACAACAACATTTTGAAAAAAAGGAGACCTGCGATGAGACGGATTTTTCTGTTTTTGCTGACCAACATAGCTGTCCTGGCGGTGCTGTCCATCAGCGCGCGCATTCTGGGCATAGATCGCTTCCTGACCAGTAATGGGCTGAACATGACCTTCCTGCTCGCCTTTTCCGCCCTGATCGGTTTTGGCGGCTCGTTCATTTCCCTGCTGATGTCAAAAAAGCTCGCCAAATGGAGCACCAGAGCCCAAGTCATCAAGCAACCGAGCAATCAGGAGGAACGCTGGCTTATGGACACGGTTGCCAGACTGGCTTCCAAGGCCGGGCTGGGCATGCCAGAGGTCGCTATCTATCAGGGTGCCCCCAACGCCTTTGCCACCGGGCCCAGCCGCTCCAATTCCTTGGTTGCGGTCTCCACCGGACTTATGCAAAGCATGAATAAACGCCAGGTGGAAGCGGTTCTGGCCCACGAAATCTCCCATGTGGCCAACGGTGATATGGTCACCCTGACCCTGATCCAAGGCGTGATCAATACCTTTGTCATCTTTCTCTCCCGGGTCGCAGCCTTTGCCGTGGATAATTTCCTGCGCGGAGACGATGAGGACGCTGGCGGCTTTAGTATCGGCTACTTCATCACCAGCATCGTGTTTGAAATACTTTTTGGTATCCTGGCAAGCATCATTGTGATGTATTTCTCCCGCATCCGGGAATACCGGGCCGATGCCGGGGCCGCCGCCCTGCTGGGTGACAAACGCCCCATGATTGAGGCCCTCCAGGTTCTCGGCAACATGACTCCTGGTGAGCTGCCCAAGGAGATGGCAGCCCACGGTATTTCCGGCAACACCATGAAGGCCCTGTTCAGCAGCCACCCGCCTTTAAAAGAACGAATCGCTGCTTTGCAAAAGAAGTAACCGCTATCCTCTTATTCAGATAACCTCAAACGGAGAAAAACCATGTCCTCAAGACAGCCCCTCTTTTCTCTTGTTCCCCTGCTCTTTGCCGCCCTCCTCCTCACCTCCTGCTCCAGTGCCTATTACTCGGCCATGGAAAAAGTTGGGATCCATAAACGGGATATCCTGGTTGACCGGGTTGAAGGAGCCAGAGATGCACAGGAAGAAGCCCAGGAGGAATTCAAGTCTGCGCTGGAACAGTTCGCCTCGGTGGTGGCTTTGAAAGAGACAGATCTGAAAATAGCCTATGACAAGCTGAATGCGGAATATCTTGATTGCGAGCAGGCAAGCGAGAAGGTGTCGACCCGAATTGACAAGGTGGAAAAGGTCTCTGAAGATCTGTTCGAGGAATGGGAAGACGAGCTGGAATTATATGAAAACCAGACCTACCGTGAGACGAGCAAACGACAGCTACGGAAAACCAAATCCCGCTACCGGAATATGCTGGCCTCCATGCGAGCAGCAGAGCGAAGCATGGCCCCTGTCCTGGAAACCTTTGAAGATAATGTCCTGTATCTCAAGCATAACCTGAATGCCCAGGCCATCGGCTCCCTGCAGGGGGAATTTGCTGGGCTGCAAAAGGATATTGATGTGCTGATTGAGCGGATGAATAAGGCGATCCAGGAGTCCAACGCCTTTATCGCCCAGATGGGGCAAAGTTAATTTGCAGGAGGGGACACGGCATGCCGTGTCCCTACTGCTTCATCACCTCCAGAGCGCCTTTGATAATCCCGGCAACATCAATACCGGCATCCTTCCATAGGATCTGCTGCGGGGCCTGATCAATAAATTTATTACCATATCCCAGAGTTCGGACAGGGATGAGCAGGTGCATCTCGTGCAGCATCTGGAGCACTGCACTGCCGAAGCCGCCCTTTTTCACATTATCTTCCACAGTCAGCACCCTGCCGCAGGTACTGGCCCAATCACAGATCAATTCGTTATCCAGGGGTTTAATAAAACGCGGATTGATCACAGCAGCATCAATACCCAACTTGGCTAAACCCTCAGCAGCCTCCAAGGCAGGATATACCCTATTACCGACGGGAAGCAGGAGCAGATCCTTACCCTCCCGCAGTAACTCCCCCTGTCCTATAGGCAGAAGTTTGAACTCCGGGTCAAGGAGCACATCCTCACCATTTCCTCGTGGATAGCGGATAGCACAAGGGCCATCATTGTTTATTGAGGTGTAGAGCATATGCTGCAACTCGTTTTCATCCTTGGGTGCCATTACGGTCAGGTTGGGGATAAAACGGAGAAAAGAAAGATCAAACACGCCGTGATGGGTGGATCCGTCATCACCCACCACCCCGGCCCGATCCAGAGCAAAGGTGACAGGCAGGTCAGGCAGGCAGACGTCATGGATGACCTGATCCAAGGCCCGCTGCATGAAACTGGAATACACCGTAACCACAGGCCGCAGGCCGTCCATAGCCAAGCCCGCAGCAAAGGTCACTGCATGTTGCTCAGCAATGCCCACATCAAAAAAACGATCCGGGAAGCGCTGACTAAACTCTGTCAAGCCGGTGCCAGCAGGCATAGCTGCGGTGATACCGCATACTCGCTTATCCTGCTCAGCCAGAGAGCAGATGGTCTTGCCAAAAGTTGCTGTATAGGAAATCGATCCAGAGGCGGGTAAGGGTTTGCCCGTTTCAATGGTAAAAGGTCCTAAGCCATGATAGTCTCCAGGGTTCTTTTCCGCTGGGCCATAGCCTTTGCCCTTGGTGGTCAGGACGTGAACCAGCACAGGCCCACGGTGGTCAGTATCCCGCACATTTCTCAAAGTAGTAATAAGGTCTTCCAGATCATGCCCCGGAATCGGGCCGATATACTTGAATTTCAGGGCCTCGAACAACATTCCTGGTGTAAAAAAGGCCTTCAGGCTGTCCTCGGATTTTCGCAGCACACTGAGGATATTCTCACCCACCGAGGACATAGACTTTAATCCGTCTTCCACATGATCCTTAAGGCTGCGCATGGACTTGGAGTTAAGCTTTCTGCTCAGGAAGCTGGACATGGCCCCCACATTGGGCGAGATGGACATCTCATTATCATTAAGGATAACGATGAGATCCTTGTGCAGGTCACCGGCATGATTCAGGGCCTCAAAGGCCATGCCTGCGGTCATGGAACCATCACCAATCACAGCAATAACCTTACTCTCATCGTCTTGCAGCTCTTTGGCTGCGGCAAGCCCTAAGCTATAGGAAATTGAAGTGGAACTATGACCGGTCTCCACCACATCATACTCACTCTCAGAACGCTTTGGAAAACCGCTGATGCCCTGATACTGGCGAAGGGTATGAAATTTTTCCCGGCGCCCGGTGATTAACTTATGAGCATAGCATTGATGACCCACATCCCAGACCAATTTATCTTTGGGGGTTTTAAAGACATAATGAAGAGCCAGAGTGAGTTCCACCACTCCGAGACAGGGTGCAAGATGACCTCCGTTTTTTGCAACCGTGCTGATAATTTTTTCGCGCAATTCCTCAGCGAGCTGCTCCAGTTCCCTGAGATTAAATCCACGAAGATCATCCGGACTATCTATGCTGTCCAACAGGTTGCTGCCTGGAACAGGGTTTTCCTTAAGGGCCATGATTATGTCCTCTGCCTCTGCTAACCCTTGATCCGGGCTGCTGCTTGAGTATTCCGCCATGTACTTCCTATATCAAATAACTTCTATCCCTGCCTGCTTTTGGAGGCGGGACAATAGAACAATATTGTAACCGTTCAGACCCCTCTCATTTTTTTTACGCAGCAAGAGGCAGAGGAGGCACATCCAGCCCCTGGCGCCGAGCCGTGATAACCTCAGCGAGATATTTCCACGGACAGGCGTTGCGCTTCCTA
>NZ_JALAAI010000064.1:0-22212 GCF_052785085.1 Candidatus Electrothrix sp. | reverse complement strand
TTATCTATTTTTCGCAACTCTTCTCTGGATAGGTGCATGCGAACTCAGAACGTGGATAGATCTCGTAAAAAACGTTGTGACCCTTAAACTATCGTGATCTTCTTTTTTTGTCCAATCTTTTTTTGTGTGGAATGAGGGGGGGGTGAACGGTTACCCGCGCAGAAATACGAATATTTGAGGTAATTGAGGTCATCAATGGATTCTGTACTTTCCTTCTTTTGCGCCCTGCTGATCGCGCCCCTGTTCCCGGCAGTGATCCAAAAGGTCAAGGCATGGTTTGGCGGCAAACAAGGACCGCCCCTGTTTATTAACTACTATACCCTGCACAAGCTTATGCGAAAAAGCTCTGTGTACAGTACCAGCACCAGTTTTATCTTTCAGCTCGGGCCGATTATCTCTGCTGCTTCCGGCCTGATGCTGCTCCTCTTTTTCCCTTTTGCCGGAATCCAACCTTTGTTTTCTTTTCACGGCGATGTGATTATCCTGCTTTACCTGATGGGGCTGGGTCGTTTCTTTACCATTCTGGCAGCCTTGGACACGGCCTCGCCCTTTGAGGGCATGGGAGCAGCCAGGGAAGCCTTTTTTTCCAGTCTTGCTGAACCCACATTGTTTACTATCCTGTTTCTCTTTTTCAAGATCAGTGGCAGCCTCAGCTTTGCTGGTTTTTTTGTCGGCCAAAGTTCTGTTTCATTAAGCGGTGGCTATGGTGCAGCTGTGTTGATTGCTGCTGTGGCCCTGTACATTGTCATGCTGACTGAAAACTCCAGAGTGCCGGTGGATGATCCTGCCACCCATCTGGAGCTGACCATGATTCATGAAGTCATGATCCTGGATCATAGTGGCCCGGATCTGGCCCTGATTGAGACAGGAGCCTGGTGCAAGCTCCTTTTTTATTGTTCCTTTCTTGCCTCATTGCTCTGGATTCCCGGATTTGACAGCTGGCTGGTCAACACCACCCTGTTCTACGGAGTGGTCGCCCTTATCTCTGTTTCTATCGGCGTTGTTGAGTCCATCACAGCTCGATATAAAATGAACCTGGTGCCTAATTTTATCCTGAACTCCTTTGCCCTGGTGTTCTTTGTCATTATTTTCACGATGGAATTTGCCCAATGACACAAATAACCAGTATTCTGCTTGCTCTGACCCTCTTATCTGTGCTGCTTTCACTGGGGTCAAACCGTTTGGTCTCTCTGGTCAAGATTATGACCTTTCAGGGGATCATTGTTTCTTTAATTCCCCTGACACTGCTTATTCAGGAGCATCACGGGAAAATCGGGGCTGGCAATCTCCTGATCTTTCAGGCCATGGTGATCATCAAGGGTGCTCTGATCCCCTGGTTTCTCTTTATGGCTTTGAAAAAAGTTAAGATGCGCAGAGAGATTGAGCCGATTATCGGTTACCATGCCTCCACCTTTGCCGGCCTGCTTTTTATTTTGATATCTGCCCTTATTGCTCACCGCTTTCAGATCAACCTGCATGATAAAGAGGTGCTCTTACTCATCACAGCCATGTCCACCCTGGCAGCTGGCCTCTTTCTCATTATGAGTCGCAAAAAAGCCATTACCCAGGTCATTGGTTACCTGATGATGGAAAACGGAATCTATCTCATGGGCAGTGCCCTGGCCAAGCAGACCCATACCCAGTATGTGGTGGAATTTGGTGTTCTGCTGGATATCCTGGTCGCTATCATGATTATGGGGGTTGTGCTCCATAATATCAACTCCACCTATGACGGTGTGGATACCGATGAACTGGACAGCCTCCATGATCTGGACAGCAATCGCTCGCTCTTTCACCGTCTCAAAGGTTGATCGGTTGAGCAGAATTTTCTGTTGATCAGAATCTGTAAGGGCACACCTTTGAAAAAAAGTTACAAGGAACGACACAATGTTGGAACTCACCATTCTCATACCCTTACTGGCTGGCGGCCTGATCATGTTCGTCCCGGTTCAGTTAGGACGAAAAATCATGATCGCCACCGGGTTGATTCATCTCCTGCTCAGTATTGCAACGATTATCAATGGAACAGGCCCCTGTATGTCCCGGTATTTTACAGCCACGCCCGAGGGACTGCTCATCCTGCTGGTCACCTCGTTTATCTTTTTCTTTATCAGCATCTATGCAGTCTCGTATTTGCAAGAAACTGAAATCTCCAGTGAACCCATTTACCTGGGCTGCACCATGCTCTTTCTCTCCAGCATGTCTATGGTTGCCCTGGCTGATCATCTGGTGGTGCTGTGGATCGCTATAGAGGCCACCACCCTGATGAGTGCTCCGCTCATCTTTCTCCATCGCTCCAGAACTGCCCTTGAAGCAACCTGGAAATACGTTATGATCTGCTCTGTTGGAATTGCCCTTGCCCTGCTGGGCTGTTTTCTCATTGTCCTGTCAATGGACCTGGGCGGAGTTGATGTACCCATCACCTTTAGCTCACTGGGACAGGTTGCAGAGCAGCTGGACCCAACCTGGCTCAAGGCAGGTTTCATCTTTTTGATTATCGGCTACGGTACCAAGATGGGACTGGCTCCCATGCATACCTGGTTGCCGGATGCGCATAGTGAGGCCCCCAGCCCGGCATCAGCCCTGCTTTCCGGGGCCTTGCTCAACTGTGCCTTTCTTGGTGTCTATCGCGGCCACCAACTGCTCCATCAGGCTGGTCTTGGGGATTTTTCCGGCAATATCCTGATGAGTTTCGGCCTGCTCTCCATGATCATTGCAGCGATTTTTATCTTTGATCAAACCGGTTATAAACGAATGCTGGCCTATTCCAGTATTGAAAACATGGGCATTATCGCCTTTGGTGTAGGGGTTGGCGGTCTTGCAACCTATGGAGCAATGCTCCACCTTATCCATCATTCGTTGATTAAATCCTCCCTGTTTTTATCAGCAGGTAATATTCTGCTGGGATATGGCAGTAAACTCATTGAGAAAACAGGTAATATGGCCAAGCTCTTTCCAAAGACCTTTACCGCCTTTTTTGCTGGTTTTGCCGGGATATCCGGTTTTCCTCCTTTTGGTATCTTTATCAGCGAGGTCTTGATTATTATGGGTGCCTTTCAACAGGGTCGGACTTTGCCAGCTCTCATCTTTATCCTGGCCTTGATTTTTATCTTTGCCGGGGCCTCCAGATTGGTGATGAAAATGAGCTTTGGCAAATTTACCGATGACATCCTTGTTGAGGAAAAATTGATTCGGGTCTTGCCTTCCTATGCCTTACTTCTCACCTCATTTGTCCTTTGTCTCTGGTTGCCTGACAGCCTGTATGAAACCATTCTTTCAGCAATAGCCACAGTAGGAGGCAGCATCAATGGATAAGCTTCTGCATATACAAAACGGTGAGCGGGTCAATCGTTCAGCTCTTCCTCATCTTTCCTTGAATGAATTCCGCAAAGAACTGCTTGATTTCACCGAAGCCGGAGGGCAGGTGGTACAGTTCTTTGCCTATCAAGAGAGTAAAGACAGCGACTCCCTCAAGTTGCTTGCCGTGCTCCGCAATGACAATCTCTATGTTACCGGTTGTGATGCCCCGGACAGCTTTGATTCCCTCACAGCAGTCACGGAAAAATTTCACATGTTTGAGCGGGAAATTGGCGAACAGTACGGCATCAAGGCCAAAGGCCATCCCTGGTGGAAGATGGTGCGCTATCACCAGAACTGCACAGGTAAGGCTGATGCCTTTGGCAATAATTACCGTGAAGATATTCCAGGGAATTACCCCTACTTTACGGTGGAAGGCAAAGGTGTGCATGAGGTGGCTGTAGGCCCGGTCCATGCTGGCATTATCGAACCCGGCCATTTCCGTTTCCAATGCTTTGGCGAGCGGGTCTTTCACCTGGAAATCCAGCTGGGCTACCAGCATCGCGGGGTGGAGCATCTGCTGCAAACTGTCCCCATGAAGCGTTTGCCCATTCTTGGTGAAACCATTGCCGGAGACACCAGTATTGGCCACGGCCTCTGCATGGCCCAGGGCATTGAGGCCCTGGCTGATCTTGAGGTCGATGAAGGAAGCAAAATCGTGCGCACCATAGCTTTAGAGCTGGAGCGTGTTGCCAACCATATAGGCGATCTTGGTGCCCTTAGCCTGGATGTTGCCTTTGGACCACCAGCAGCCTATTTTGGTCGGATCAGAGGGGAGTACCTGAACCTCAGCCAGATCCTTGGGGGCAACCGTTTTGGCCGGGGCCTGGTTCGTCCTGGTGGAGTGACCAAGATCATGGGGGAAGAGCAACGAAAACTCATTCAGGAAAAAATGGATGAACTCACCCCGGAAGTCGAACATGTGAACGACCTGATCTTTTCCACGCCCAGCGTTCGTACCCGTTTTGATCATACAGGTACGGTGAGCCAGGAAAACGCTGAACAGCTTGGCATGGTAGGGTATGCAGGCAGGGCCTGTGGACTGCCTTATGATGCCAGGGTCAGTTTTCCCACAGAATGTTATGCTGATCTGCCTGCCAATACCAACAACAAAACCCAAGGAGATGTGGGGTCCAGAGCCGCAGTTCGCCGGGAAGAAATCATGCATTCCTTTGACCTGATCCATACCCTGCTGGCCCGAAGCACAGAGGCGAATAAATATACGCCCCAGGATATCCAGCTGGCTCCAGACTCCTTTGTGGTCACGGTGAACGAGGCCTGGCGTGGTGAGGCCTCCCATTGTATTCTCACGGACGAACAAGGGGATATTCTCCGCTATAAAGTCAAAGACCCTTCCTTTCACAACTGGACTGGGCTGGCTCTGGCGCTCCGTGATCAGGGAATTTCAGACTTTCCGCTGTGCAATAAGAGTTTTAATCTCTCCTACTGCGGCTTTGACCTGTAGGAGATTTCCAAAGACAATAACCTCACGCTTTGATACGTAGGGGCACGGCACGCCGTGCCCTTACAAAGGTATTTTTATGTTAAAAATCATTAAAAACAGATTTGAGCAAGGGCATCGCACCACCAAATACCCTGAAGAACCGATCAACCTGTACAAACGGTTTCGGGGGCGGCCCATGATTGATATGAACTGCGATGTTGATGTGGTCCGGCAATGCGCTGAAGCCTGCCCGCAGGAGGCCATTGATGAAGCAACCTGTCAAATTGATCTGGGCAAATGCGTGTTCTGCGGTCTCTGCGAGACCGTCTCAGAGGGCAAGTTTGCCAAATTTACACCCAGCTTTGAGATGGGCACTGCGGCCCGTAACGAACTGCTCACCCACGGCAGTCTGCCTGCCCTGGCCCAGCACTCTAAGCAGCATTTTAAAAAGCTCTTTGGTCGTTCGCTCCAGCTGCGCCAGATTTCCGCTGGTGGATGCAACGCCTGCGAGGCAGACACCAATGTGTTAAACACGCCCTTTTTCGACCTGTCCCGCTTTGGTATCCAGTTCGTGGCCTCACCCCGCCATGCTGACGGAATCCATGTTACTGGGCCGGTTTCCAAAAATATGCGTCAGGCCGTGTTAACCACCTGGGAGGCGGTTCCCGAGCCCAAGGTCGTGATCGCCTCTGGTGCCTGCGCCATTTCAGGTGGCCCTTTTTACGGCAGCAAGGATATTATTGGTGATCTGAACAGCCTGCTTCCAGTGGATCTGTACATTCCCGGCTGCCCGCCCCATCCCTTGACTACCTTGCATGCTTTGTTGCAGTTTTTTAAATAATTCTTTATTGGTAACTGCCTCTATACCTTACCATTGTAACGTACTTATGCACTGCCTGTGCCAGCTTGGACAGAGCCGCGTTCGGCAGGTCAGGCGCACCGGCAAAGACAGTGATGACTGCAACCGGTTCCTGCTGCTTTGCCTGCATGTGGATGGAACCGCCGCAAGACAGGGCTGCGTCGTCGTAATGCGGGGAAAGGTAGATGTGTTTGTATCTCATGCTGTTTGAAATTCATTATCAAGAAAAACTGAGATCAATGCAACTTATCTGATGGTGACAACTCCTCAACAGGCAATATCTGTTTTCCATGCCGTATGGTGAGGATGGAAATGCTCTTCTTCTCAATCCGATAGATAATACGATAGTTACCCAAAATAATTTCTCGGAAATCCTCCTGAGTAATCTCCGGCACGATCCTCCCGATCTTTGGTGAAGATTTCAGCAGCTCTACTTCCGCAAAGACTGTACCTATCCAGTTCTGAGCCGCTGTCGGATTATCTGAAAAAATATATTGTGCGATTTCAGCTGCTCTATCAATCGCTAAAGGAGACCAGATAATTTTCATTTGGATATTCTCTGTACTATCAAATCCTGTGCATCCTCATGGGAGACACCTTCACCATTATTAATCTGACTGACAGATATCTGAATATCCTGGAGCAATTCCAGCTTCTCCTGCATGGCTTCAAATTCTCCCACGTCAAGCAGCACAGCCGCTCCCTTACCATGTTGTGTAATAACCAGAGGCCGTTTTGTCTCCTGAACTTGTTTAAAAAATGAAGCAATTCCTGTTCTGAATTCCGACATGGGCCGGATATCCTGATCTACTCGTAATCGTTGCATAGTGCCGTCCTTTGCGCTTTATTATGTACGTTATACTTAACATTATAACGTACATTATTCGATGCAGCAAACATCCTTTTTCTCCCCCTAACCTTTCGCAATCAACAAGCAACCTTACTCGCCCTCGTCGGATACATTGACACCATAGGAAATAATGGATATTTTGGTGCTCACCCTCCTTTTTATGCATAGCAATATTCATGATGAACATACGGGAAATTTATGTTCTGGTAACAACCAGCATCCCTAGATAAATAGCATTATTCAACCTGTTTTCTCTTAAAATTTTCTAATGACTTTATCAAGCACATCTTTGCCAAAACCCAAAAACTGGCAGGATTTTGAAAGCCACACCCGTGTTCTGTTTAAATGTATACTAAGCGACCCTACCACCCAGCAAAATGGCAGGTCAGGCCAACCACAGGCAGGTGTCGATGTTTATGGTTACAGAAACAGAGATGTTAAGCAACTCGTTGGGGTTCAATGCAAAAAAAAACAAGAAGATAATGTTTCCGAAAAGGAACTCCGGGAAGAGGTGGAAAAAGCAAAAACGTTCGAGCCAAAACTTGCTGAATTCATTCTAATTACAACAGCTCCTCGTGATCAGAAAATTCAAACAGAGGCACGGATTATAACGAAGGAGTTGGCAGAAACTACCCATTCCTTTCCAGTATCAGTTTGGGGATGGGAAGACATTGAAGAACATGCAGCAGAACACAAAGAAGCATGGAACGCTTTTGATCCCACCTGGAACCCATTCGCTGAGTCAAACTCGAAAAAAATAACTGAATTATCTTCCTCTGTGGAGGAGATAAAGCGAATGCTTATTCTCCAGAGGGGTGAAAAAACGCTGCCCTCCATTCCCTCCGAAAGAACGTTAAATGAAACTGATGAAAATACGCCTCGTCATGGACAAATAACTCTTCTGCAAAAACTCATAGACGATAATAAGGTGGCTATAGCCCTTGACGAACTTATACAGCTCAAAAAAAATGAATGGGCCGATGCTTCATCCTCTGAACGTTACAGAATTTTAGTCGGTATCGCTTCCGCAAAACGAAAACTAGGCGAATATGAAGAAACTGGGAATCTTCTTTTAGATGCTTACAACGAATGTCCTCAGCACAAAAAAGCACGAACAAATAAAGCCTATGGATTACTGCTCACAAAACGCTACAAGGACGCTGCTGCTCTTGCATTAAAAATTTTAAAAGATGACTGTAGCAACACAAGTGCAGCAAGTATCCTCATTTCTTCTTTAACCGAAGATAGCACCTGTCATGACCCTCTCACGCTATTACCTGAACAACTGCTGAGTACCGAAGAGGTACAAATTGCGCATGTACATTTTCTACGGAATAGAAACGACTCATCCTGGAGGGATACAGCAAACGCAGCATTAGAGAAATACCCCGACTCTCAATTCCTGAAGTTATTCAAGGCAGAAGCCATCCTTGATGAGCTTGTTAACTCTGGTTCTAATATCATTGTAGGAGGGGTACAGGGAAATGTTACGTTGCAGGATAAAGACTGGGCTGTTGATATTCTTTACGCTGAAGCCAAGCAAGCTGTAGATAATAATTTAGCATTACCTCCGCAGATTGCGAATAATGCTGCGCTGGCACTTAGATTTTCAGGCGAGCTGTCAAAGGCAAAAGAACTCCTTGATTACGCAATACAACAAAATCCGTCAGAGGAGTATCTGAAACTCCAGCGGGCAATAATCGCCTTTTCAGAGAATGAGCCAAAAGAAGTTTTGTCTCTGCTTTCGGAATGTTCAACAGACCCTGAAGCAATAGTGATTTGTGCTAAAGTGTTAGAAGATGAAGGACAGCATTCTGAAGCGTTAAATATAATTGAAGCTATTGACGAAAAAAGATTACCGGATAGTGCTGTAATTGAACTACTTAATGTCCGCATTCATGCATATATAGGGCAAGGAGAAAAAGAACTCGCAATAAACATAATCAATCAACAACTTACTGAAAAACCAAAGAGCTTATTTCTGAAAGCCTTGCAGATTAATACCTATCGTTTCATCGGTGATATTGAGCGAGCAAATACTGCTCTTGAAGAAGCCCTTGCATTAGTTGATGAACAGACAGATTTATCTCCACGGTTCTGTTTAAGTTTTGAAGCAAAACAATTAGGTGAATATAACATTGTTGTTGATTTACTGAAAGATCATATTGATACCAACCGGGAAAGTGAGGGACTTCACTTCTTGATCACCTCCGCTATAAATTCAAATAGATTAGTTATAGCCCGTGAACTGTTGGACAGCATACCTGAATCTCTTCATGAAAAAGATTGGTTTTTAAAAGCCGATGCATTTCTTTCATTAAATACCGGCGACACCTCCGCTGATCAAAAAGTTGCACGTTATCTCAAAATATTCCCGAACGACATCCAGATGATCCTTGCCAGGTTAAGCATTTGGCAGGGACTTGGACGCGATAACGATATACGACGCTTGCTGGGTCGTCTTGACTTAGACTCCTTGCGCGGCACTCCGGAACAACGTATTCAACTTGCTTCAATCATCATCCATTACGACGATGCAGAGAGAGGATTAACCTACGGTTATTCCATATTGATGAACAATTGGGATAAGCCAAAAGCACACCTTGCCTATCAAGGCTTGATGCTTTTCAACAGTGATATCATCGCAAGGGCAATGTTGGAAGCAACTTCTGTTGCCGAGAATACGGCAATTTGTCTTTCGAGTGAAGGACAGGAACGAATATATCGGATTGAAACCAACAAGTATACATTCTTCCAGGACGAGCGGCTAACTCCTACAGATGACCTTGCCTTACTTTTGATGGGGAAAAAGGCAGGAGAAAAAATTGAGCTACAGGAACGAATCGGTTCCAAGCCAACTGAAATAAAATGGATTAAGCCCATATATCTTGACGCATGTCATCGCTCAATGGATCAATTTAATGATCGTTTCCCCCGTGAGTATGATCTGCAAAAATTCACATTTGATTTCAGTTCATCCGATCCCTTCGAAGAAATGCGGGCTATCGTGAAGGCACGGGCAGAATATGATCAGAAAATTTTAGATATATATCAAACGAGCACTATTCCCCTTGCATTCATAGCTGAATATACTGGAAAAGACCCAATAGATTCTTGTGCAGGACTTTCAGAATTTGGCATACCTTTTCGTACATGTCGAGGAAACTGGCTTGAACGAAATATTGCATTTCAAACTATACAACAAAATAAGCAAGGAGGCTGCGTTCTTGATGCCATAACTTTGTCATTAGTACGACGTTTGGGCATTGAGCAAGCTGTTGAAGCTGTATGCGGGCCTATCAGCACGACACAATCAATCATTGACCTCTTTTCACTTCGGAATGCTGAATTCAATCAGGTTTCTGGAAAACAAAAAGGTTTTCTCTCTTGGCAAGAAAACAGATTAGTTCTCACAGAATTTTCTGATGAAGATATTGAAAGAGCAGCAGCTGATCGTGCAAAAGAAATCGAATGGGCGAGAAAGATACGGACAATCCCAGCTCTACCTAAAAAAGATTTCAATCATGAAATAAGAAAGATAATTGATATGTTTGGCAAAGATGTCTGTGATCCTGTCATTGCTGCCGACGGAAACAACCTTTTACTTCTCTCTGAGGATTATGGCCTTAGAGCCTGGGGCGCAACCACCTTTAACATTTCCTGCGTATGGTTGCAGCCAGTACTGATAATCGCAAAAGAAAAAGGGCTGTTACCTTCAGATAATTACTACGAAGCTGTCAACAAACTGGCGTTGAGCGGACACAATTATATCGCCCTTGAAGCAGGTTGTCTGATGTATCAGGCCCGCAAAGATAATTTTGAAATAACAAGAGAAGTGTCAACGTTGCTTAAAATGATTGGCGGGCCTTCGGCTGATATTTTTTCAAACAGTACCGTTCTCAGCATCTTTCTTGATGCAGTAATTGATAAATGTACAGATGACAGAAAAGTGAAACGGATTATGGGGGAAGCGTTTAAATGCTTTTCTTCAGGTCGTCAGGAAGAGCCAAGCAGTCTCATCGGGTTAATCTATCGAAAAATGAAACATAATGACTTGTTTGTATCTGAAATTTTCTTGGGATGGCTTACTGGAATTTCTATCGGAATGCCGTACCACAAAAAGCTGTCGGAATCATACAATGACTTGTTGGAACGACGAACCATTTGAAAAGCCAACACTCTGATTTTCTTGTGAACTAACTATGTCTCAAAAAAATTCCACTTCTCCATAGACCGGGGCGGCACCTTTACCGATGTCTATGCCGAGGTGCCGGGCGAACCGGGCTTCCACACCATCAAGCTGCTCTCTGAAGACCCGGCCAATTACCCGGATGCTCCCCTCATCATAATGATCGTAATCTCTTTTGTACACGCTCCTTCATAGTACGGTCCTGATGGTCAGTGTCAGGAAAATTAGCTGCCTTCCCGGCCTAATCTCCATGAACATAACAAGCGACTCCGCTCCGAGAAAATTGACGGCCAGAAAAAAACATGCTAAGCAGAGATGCAAGAAAAAAAATGCACCCTGTCAGCAGCATGCAGGAAAACCCCATCAAACCTCCCAAACAATCTTTCTATTCAATGATAGCAGAAAAACAATACGCCCCGGAACTGGCTGACTTTATCACAGCCTCGCCCACAGCCTTTCATGCTGTTGCCTCTGCAAGAGATCTCCTGCAAAAAAACGGCTTTCAGCAGCTTGATGAACGAGAAGCCTGGCAAGAGCTGCCCACAGGCAAATATTTTGTCCTGCGCAACGAGTCCAGCCTGATTGCCTTTATCTGGCAGGAGGGCGCACAGTCCATTGAAATGGTGGGTGCCCATACCGACAGCCCAGGCCTCAAAGTCAAGCCCAACCCGGTTCTCCATAACCAGAACTGCTTTCAACTCGGGGTCGAGATCTACGGCGGTGCCCTGCTCAGGCCCTGGTTTGACCGGGAACTCTCTCTTGCTGGCCGGGTTCTCTGGCACGAAACCGGATCAACGGAGCTTCATTCCAGCCTCCTTGATTTCAAGCGATCCATTGCCATTATCCCCAATCTGGCCATTCACCTGAACAGCGAGGCCAATAACCAGCAGGAAGTCAACCGGCAAAAGGACATGGTGACCTTACTTGCCCTGATTGATGAGAAAGCGGATTTTCATGCAATCCTGACTGAGCAGCTGGGTCGTCAGTACTCCCTGCCCGAAGATATCACTATCAGTGATCATGAACTCTATTTTTACGATGCTGCTCCCCCTGCCCTGATAGGCCTGGAAAGGCAATTTATCAGCGGGGCCCGGCTGGACAATCAAATATCCTGCTTTGCAGCGCTTCAGGCCCTGTTAACTGCTGATGCCAAGGAAACAACACAAAACTGCATGATCATCCTCAATGATCACGAAGAGGTGGGCAGTAGCTCCCTTGCCGGTGCCCAAGGTTCCTTTCTCCGTGATATTCTGGAACGCCTCCTGCCTGAGCCTGGACAACGACAGGCCATGCTCCGCAACTCCCTGCTCATCTCCGCAGATAATGCCCATGCCCTGCACCCCAATTTCACGGAAAAACATGAGCCCCAGCACCAGCCCCTGATGAATAAGGGACCGGTCATCAAGGTCAATGCCAATCAGCGCTATGCCAGCAATGCCGAAACAGCGGCCCGTTTTCGCCAACTCTGTCAGCAGGCAGATGTTCCTGTTCAGGAATTTGTGGTGCGCAACGATATGGGCTGCGGCTCCACCATTGGCCCACTGACTGCTGCAAAGATCGGAGTTGAGACCGTGGATGTGGGAGTGCCCTCCCTGGCCATGCATTCCATCCGTGAAACAGCCGCCTGCACCGATTGCTGGTATCTCTACAAAGTGCTCCAGACCTTTTTCAGCCCGGCCCAAAGCGAGTAAGACCAGAGAGAAGGACATGGCATTTACAGAACACGAAAAACAACGAGCCTTTGGTTTTCATCTCATGCTGGACTGCTACCAATGCAGCCCTGAGCATCTGGATGATATTGATGCCTGCTACAGATTTCTTGATGAGTTAGTGGAAATCGTTGGGGCAAACAAGCAGACCCAACCCTATGTTTTCAGGACTCCTAATGACTTTGCTGGTAAGGAAGGGTTGTCTGGCTGGGTGCCCCTGGTGGAATCAGGGATTTCTCTCCACACCCTGACAGTAAGTAATTTCATCAGTCTGGATGTCTACTCGTGTAAGGAATTCAGTATTGAGTATATCAAAGGGTTTACCCGGCAGTTTTTTCAGCCCGCTGAGATTGAAGAGCGGTTTCTGTTGCGTGGCCTGAAATATTATTGAGCCGGGCACAAAAAACTGGCTCCCCCTCACTCATAGATACGCCTGTTTATCAAGAGCATTTCAACGCCTGAACGGAGTATTTATACGTTGCACAGAAGTATTCAGATGTTTGAACAGAGCAAACAAACATATGTTGACAGCTTTTATATGTTTGAACAGAGCATTCACTCGTTTGTCAGGAGTATTTATATGTCTGAACGAAGCATTCATACGTTTGAACAGAGCGTTTACTCGTTTGTTTGGAGTGTTCACAGGTTTGTCAGGAGCATTTACATGTTTGAATGGAGCGTTTATACGTTGCGCAAGAGCATTGCAACGTGTGTTGAGAGCTTTCATACGTTTGCATGGAGCATTCAGATGTGTAAAAGCTGTTGTGGGATGAGTGAAACAAGGCAATAGATGTTGAGCAACTTGGTCAGGATGATTCGCAGGTTGTTTTTGGGGTAGGGTTGGTGGAAGAGGCGGGTGTAAAGGAAAAGGGGAAGGTGGGCAGCATGGCGCGGGATGAAGCGTATTATGAGGCTACAAAAAAGATCGAAGTTGCGTGGAGGACAGGGAAGAAAAAGCTTGATCTTAGCAGTATGAGGCTTAACAAACTGCCAGCTGCGATTAAATTACTCCCCCAATTGCAATCACTCAACCTTTCCAATAATCGTTTAACGGTTCTTCCAGACTCTCTACCCCATCTTAAGCAGATAAGGTTACTTGATCTTTCCGATAATAAACTGAGAAAATTGCCAGAATGGATAAACGAATTCAACAAATTGCAAGTATTGAATCTCCAAAAAAATCAGTTGAAGGCTCTACCGGAACAACTAGGAGAGTTAAGACAGTTAAGGGTGTTTGATCTTGCCGATAACCGTTTGAATGTTTTACCAGAGTGGTTGATTAAACTCTCTGAACTACAAAAACTGAGTCTCCGAAGGAATCAACTGGACAAATTGCCACAATGGATAGGCTGTTTCAAAAACTTAAGGATATTATTTCTTGGTTTTAATAAATTGACAACAGTTCCGGAAACAATTGGAAAGCTCAACCAGTTACAACGACTTGATCTTTTCAATAATCAAATTAATGAGCTGCCTTCGTCTATAGCTCAACTTGAGCAGTTGGAGATAATCTGGCTTGATAACAATCCACTTAACTCTGAACTCGCAATCTCCTACGCTCAAGGCCTTGATGCCCTCAAAGCCTACCTCTGCGCCAAAGACGCTGCTCCGATCACCCTCAACGAAGCTAAACTCATCCTCATCGGTGAAGGCGAGGTGGGTAAAACCTGTCTGCTGGATGCCTTGCTCGATAATCCCTGGCAGAAGCACGACACCACCCACGGCATAGAGATCAAACCCGTACAAGTTACCGAGCAAAAGAGCAGCAAAGAGATAGCACTTAATGCCTGGGACTTCGGTGGTCAACGGGTCTACCGCCCGACCCACCAGCTCTTTTTCAGTGCCCCGGCAGTCTATCTGGTGGTCTGGAAACCCCGTGAAGGCTGGAAACAAAACTTTGTCAAAGAATGGATTCAGCTCATCAAGCACCGGGAGCCTGAGGCGAAGATTCTGGTGATCGCCACTCATGGCGGACCGCAGCAGCGTCAGCCTGACATCGACCGTCAGGAGCTTCGAGATCTGTTCGGTAAGGACACCGTGCTGGATTTTCTCACGGTGGAGAGCAAACCGGACAACGACGGCAAACGCCGGGGTATTGAGGATCTCAAACAGGCCATTGCCGAGGTCGCTGTCACCCTCCCGGAAATGGGCCGCACCGTGCCCAAGAGTTTTCAGGAAGTTCGGCAGGCTCTGAAGGACATCGGCAAACCCTTCCTGCCCCTGGAGCAAGTGCTCACCGTTTGCAGTGACCGCAACATGGACGACGAGGTGGCCCGCCTCTTTCTCACCATCTCCCATTGCCTCGGTCATCTCATCTATTACGAGCACGACCCGATCCTGCGGGACATGGTGGTCCTGAAACCGGATTGGCTGGCCACGGCCATCAGCTTTGTCCTGGATGATGAGGAGACGCGGCGAAACCACGGCTTGGTGCGCTTCTCCCACCTCAGTGCGTTATGGAATGATCCGACCCGCCCAGAGGAAATGCAATACCCGGAAGCGTTGCACCGAATTTTTCTTCGCCTGATGGAACGTTTTGATCTCTCCTATCGGGTGGCGGAACCCTTTGCGGAAAATGAGACCGATCCCTTGAGCCTGATCGCCCAGTTAGTGGACGACACCCGACCGGAAGATGCGTTAGCGCAGCAATGGCCGGGGCAAGCGGCAGCAGGTGATATTCAGCAGAAACAAATCTGTTGCATCGTGGATGAAAAAGGTCAGTCCGCTGATGCCACAGGACTCTTTTATCAACTCATCGTCCGCCTCCATAAATACTCTCTGGGCCGCAACGACCATCGGCACAGCATCCACTGGCAGCGAGGTCTCCTTCTTGATGACAGCTATAACGGTCGCGCCCTGCTGGAGCATAAGGGCAATGATGTCCATATCACGGTCCGTGCCCCGTATCCTGAACGCTTTCTTGCCATGCTCACTGGCGAGGTCAGGTACTTGGTGGAGAGCTTCTGGGAAGGATTACGCTGCAATGTCATGGTGCCCTGTGTGGAACCCTGCGGCAGGAATGCACCCGGAACCGGGCTCTTCAATGTGGAAAAGCTCATTGCCAGCAAACGGAAAAAACGTCCAGAATACCCCTGTCCGGTCTGCAATGAATGGCAGGACATCGACACCCTGTTGCGGAATGCCCCTGCTGTTTCCCCTATTGCCGATGCACAGCTCCTGACCAATGCGCTGCTGGAAAGACTCTTTGCAGAGATGCGTGACCAACGGCATCTCCTGCTTGAGGGGATCAACAATCTTGACGCAGACCAGAAAAAACTCTTCAGTCAGGTGGATGCCTGCTTCAACGATCTGTTCCAGACCTTCACGGATGAGGCCAAGGAAGGGCCGCGCCTGTTCAGCCTTGTACCAGTTGATCCCGGTTTTCTTGACAAGCCCAAATGGACCAGCCAAAAGTTCCGCCTGATTCTCTGGTGCGAACATTCCCGCCTGCCCCTGTTTGTCTTTGACGAGAAAAAGAAACAGGGCATCTATGAGTTGGATTTTCTCCGTGAGTGGGTCGTCAGTGCCGCTCCTTTTCTTAAAACCTTGACCACTACTTTGAGCCTTATCCTGCCGGCAGCATTTTCCGGCGTCAAGTTAGCATTGGATGATCCGACCTACAAGGCGATTGACGAACAGCTTCGTTTCGGTAAAGATTGCTTTGATGCTACGTTGAAAGGCGGCAAGGATGTCGGAGGCTGGCTGGGGGAAGATGATTCAAGCGATTTACCGCAGGAATCCGCAATGCGGGCTGAAGGTGCGGTGCTACGACAACTGCATGTCTTGCTCAAAGAAAAAGACCCCGGCTTTGGCGGGCTGAAAAAGGTGCTGAACAAACGCCGGGAATTTCTGTGGGTGCATCCCCGGTTTGAGTCCGAGTATTGATGGAGAAAATCACACCATGAAAGTCGCTGCAATCATCCGCCATCCCTTATCCAACACAAAGGATGTTTTCTCCCTTGAAGGAGATTGTATCTGCTGCGGCGAACCAGCTGCTGACACCTGGACCTACCACAGAGACTACAAACTCGAACGATGGGTGGGCCGCAACCGAGGCAAGGCCGGAATAGTCACTGTAACAGAACGATTGAAGGACAAAGACGGAATGTACAAGAACGGTCATCTCCAATTTTCAGCCCCGCTCTGCGCAAAACATCTGCGCCAAACCCACAGGCTTCGTCATTTTGAATATATTGAGTTCTCACTTCTTGCTGGTTTTACACTGCTCTCCACAGCCCTATATATTGCAGCACTTATTTTTGACTGGCCTCTTCTCCAAGAATGGCAATTTCCCTCATATGCAAAATATCTCATTCTGCCCTTTGTGGTATTTTTCCTGTCCCTCTTCTCTGGAATAATCGGTATGACCGTAATAAACAAGTTTTTGAGAAGGCTTTCTTTTTTCCGTGATTACCCTCTAGAAACGAATAATTTTGGCATTTCCGGCCTGGGCTTTGATATCAACCAAGCCAATCAAAAAGAGCGCGGGATACGGGCGAAGTATGAACTGGTTCTCAGTTTTACCAGGGAGGAGGTTGCGGCGGAGTTTATAAGTAAGTATCCGCAAGCAATTCCGATAGAGTCAAAGCTTGATTATCTTGTTCGCAATATGCGATTGAATCGCGAAAACAAAAAATATACCGGAGATTTTTAAAGCTGAAGGCCAAGAGAAAAGTAACTTTTTAACCCGGCCCAGCATGAGCCCAGAACGTCTGCACAGAAAGTAAAAAATTGACGGCCTGTTCAAAACATGCTATGCAGGGGTGCAGGATCATAAAGTTAAACATTAGGATGTGTCATGCAGATAACCTGTAGCAACAACCTGCCTCCTGCTGAATACAGGGCAATTACAGCCCGCGTCTATGCGGACAATCCCTGTTTTCGTGATTCCCTGAGCAGTATCCTGACCATTATCAATAATCCCAAGGGGGCCTTTGCAAAGCGCACACAACAACAGGCCGTTATGGTTAAGGGTGATGACGGCAATCTCCTGGCCTCAGCCCTGCTTCTCCAGGCTGAAGGCTTACCTGATCAGGTCCAGCTCAGTTTTTTTGAGGCCCTGCCCAAGGCCCGGTCAGCTGTTCAGGCCCTGGTTGAGAAGGCCTCCTCTCTTGCCCGCCAATGGGGAGCAACAAGCCTGCTGGTGAGTATGAACGGTCATGTGAACTACGGGTTAGGGTTTCTTGCTGATAGCTTTGACGAAATGCCCTGCTTTGGTTCCGCCTATACCCCTCCCTATTATATAGACTATTTTCGAACCCTGGGCTTTAGTGAACAGCAACTTATCTCCTATCGCTACCCCATGTCCACCTTTGTTGCTCAGCAGGAAAAGAGACTCCTGGAACGTACCAAGCAACGCTTTAACTTCCGCAAGGCTGATTTTTCCCGCCTTCAACAAGAAATCAGTATCTACACCCGGCTCAATAATGAGTGTTTTGCTGACCACCCCCTCTATTTTCATCGTTATGATGATGAGGACTATGAACTTTTTCATCCCTTTCGCTGGTTCCTGAAAGAAGAAAACCTCCTCATAGCTGAGCACGGTGCGACCCCTGTGGGCTTCCTGCTCTGGTACCCTGATTTCAACGAACTTATTGGCCCAGGTCAGGAACTGGGCATCCAGGCCCTGCTCAAATATAAAATACTGCGTCGCCCTATCAAACGTTTTAAGATCGTGGAAATCGGGGTGCTCCCCAAATTTCAAGGAAGTTCAGTTATCCTTGGTCTTTTCCATGCCTGTTTTGAGTTGACCCGGCATCGTTTCCAGGAATGCGAGTCTGGCTGGATTTTTTCGGAAAATTCCAAATCAAGAAATATTTGTAAGCGATGGAACCCAGAACCTGGGCCAAGCTATTCAGTCTTCACCTTTGCTCTCTAATGAGTGGCATGAACGAATCAACTTTTGTAAAATTCTCCACAGCCCATGACCTGCCTCCATCCTGGGATGAGGGATGCCGAGATAACCCCTTTCTCTGCCGCACCCGGCTCAGAATTTTGGAGCAGGCCAATCCCTGTGGGCAACGCTATTATCTTCTGGAAAAAGAGAAGAGAGTTTCTCTTTTTCTCAGCTATCAGCACCGCCTGGATATTTTCACCTATGGAAAAGGCAGCCTGCGCCTTCCAGTGACCATTATCGGCCTGCCCTGTTCTGTTTCCTGGCCTGGCATGCACATTCAACAGCAGGATATCAAGCCCTTTCGTCAAACCCTGAAACAAATTCCAGGAGCCCTGCTCATCCTCAATGAAAAAGAGCCTGCCCTGCCCCTTGCACCGACCTGTGCCCAGGGACTCACCTTGCCCAACTGCGAGCTGGATATCCGAGGTCTTGATTTTTCGTCCTATCTGGGCAAAATGCGCAGTCATTATCGCTATAAACTCCGATCCTCAATGAAACGTTTTGAACAGGTTAAAACCACAGCACTGACCAACAATAAGGAGTTTGATAGCAGGCTCTACCGTCTTTATGAGCAGGTTTATGAGCGTTCAGACTTTAAGTTGGAAAAATTGCCCCTGAGTTTTTTCCAGGATTTTCCAGCCACCATCTCGTTTTTTTCCGCAGGAGATAAGCTGCTCGGCTTTACCCAAACCATGCTCAACAATCAGGGGAATCAAGAGCAGATCTTTCTCTTTGGAGGACTGGCATATGAACTGAATCAGCAATACCAAACCTATATCAATATGCTCCTTCATGTGGTCAGGAGCGGAATGGAGCTGGGAGCAGATCGGGTCAACCTCGGCCAGACTGCTGAGGACGTGAAAACCAGGCTGGGCTGCACCCTTCACCGCCGCTCTCTTTACGCCCGCCATGCTCATCCTCTATTCAACCTGCTTATCCGCAAAGGAATCAACCTACTCAGCTACACAGCTCCGCTGGCTGACCGGCATGTTTTCAAGTAGATCATCAAACGAACCGGCCCGCATCCTCCTTATCCGGCCTAAGTATCACACCGGCATGAGCCGTTTTGGATCTATCAGAACAGAACCGTTGGAGCTGGAGTATCTGGCCAGGGCAGTGCTTGACCAAGGCCATGAGTATCAAATCTGGGATGGACAGTTTGATGGCTCGTTGCGTCGGGCATGCAAAGAATATCAACCAGACCTGGTTGCCATTACCGGTTATTATCCAGCCCGTGACCAGATGCTGCTCGCTGCCCGGACCATCCGTTCGCTCCAACCAGAAGCGGTGATTATTATTGGCGGGGTTCATGCAGAACTAAATCAGGAAGATTTTCAGCAACCTGAAATTGACCTGATTGTTCATTCCGGCGGGGTCTTTACTTTTCAGGAAATCCTTGCCTGCAAACGAGCAAACTGGGCTAATCTTACTGGCATAAGCTGGCAGGATGAGCAAGGACAATGGCAGGAGAATTCCAAGGCCAGCTTTGATCCCCACAAACTCCCCCAACCAGACCGCAGTTATTTCCATGCCCATAAACAGCGTTTTTCCTGGCTCTATCACGGACCTGCCGCCCTGGTCAAAACCGGCTTTGGTTGCCCTTATAGTTGCTCTTTTTGCTATTGCCGCCTGCTCAATAATGGCGTCTATCAAGCACGAAAGATTGTGGAAGTTGTTGAGGAAATCAAAACAATTAATTGCTCGCTTATCTGGCTGATTGATGATACATTTCTTCTGGATAGCCAACGCCTGCGCTCTTTTGCTCCTGCATTACAAAAACAGGGTATACAAAAAAAATTCATCATCTACGCACGGGCAGATTTTATCTGCAAACACCCTGAAATTCTGCCCCTGCTCAAGGAAATCGGGGTTATTGAAGTGATTATCGGTTTAGAGGCTATTGACGATCACGGCCTTAAAGAGTTTAATAAGCAGGTCAACGCAGAACAGAACCAAGACTGCGTACGCCTGCTCCGCCAGCAGGGCATAGGCTGTGTGGGCTTATTTATCATGGATCAACAGGCAAGAGCTGTTGATTTTCGCAAACTGGATCAATGGATTACCAAGACTGGTCTGAACACCTATACCATCTCGGTCTTTTCTCCCTTTCCCGGCACAGAAGAGTATCCTGCCCTGGCAGACCAACTTCTGACCAAAGATTGCCGGAAATGGGATCTGCTCCACTTGGTGCTGCCGCCTCAGCATCTCAGCCGCCTGGGTTTTATGAGCAGAATCTGGTGGCTGCATGCAAAATTGCTCTGGCGAAACCAAACATTGCGCCAACATTTCTTGAGCACTGCATTAAAACTTGGAAGAACATCATGAAAAAACAAGAAATCTGGGATTTCTGGGCAAAATTCTATGACCGTCTCTGGCTCCAACGGGTTTCTCTTCAGCCCACACGGGCCTTGGTCTGTGAAAAAATCTTAGCGCTGAGGCACCTGCCTGCATTCTCTGACACTTCTGATAAGGGAGCCAAGGAGGTTTCTCAATTAAAAATACTGGACATGGGCTGCGGAACAGGCCAGTTATACGGGGATTTGATCCAGCAGCTGGGCAAGGAGCGGTTTTACTATCTTGGTGTTGATTCCTCTGGCGCTATGCTGGAGCAGGCTTTGCAAAAATTTCCCCAGGCAGACTTTTTCCAAAGTGATGTCATGGGTGTTATGCCTGATCAGGAATTCTTTGACCTGATCGTGTGCAGCCATTCTTTTCCCTATTTCCCTGATGGGAAAGCTGCTTTGGAAAGAATGGCTATGATGCTCAAACCAGGTGGTCAGCTCTTGCTTTCTCAGGCCTGCACAAATAATCGCTATGATGCTATTATCCTCAAACTGACCGAATTCACCACCTCAAAGGCTATCTATCGTTCTTCGCAAGAGATGACAGAACTGGCTGCCCCCCTGTTTCGCAAACTTCAATCCTTTCGGATTTCAGAGAAGTTTCTTGTCCCTTCATTATTGCTTTTCCAGTGGGTAAAATAAAAAAACATGATAAGCTGGGGCTTACTCAACGCACGCATTCCTTGTCTTATACTGTGTTTTATCCCGACGTATCTTCTTCGCTTGACCCTCCTGACAGTTACCTCAGCCAACCAGGGTTTCTCTGGCCAATGATGCTTAGGTAAAGTGCGCCATGCGTACCACCTGTCCTGATGCGGAAACCGCATCCTACGACTGCTCTGAAAAAACCTCCTCCAAACTGGAAGCTGTCAGTACCCGTTCCGACCAGGTTTCCAGCATTGCGGAAGAGGCCCGCCCCAGTCGTTCTTCGGCCCAGCCGGGCAGTTCGCCAAAACGTCTCCGCAACTGCCGGAGCAACAATCGGATTTCTCCTTCAAGCCGCCCTTCCTGCCGTCCCTGATCAAAATATTTTTTCAGAAATGATTTCATGGTGTCACCTCCTGGAACAGCCTGGTCAAGGGCTGTACGCAGTGTTTTTTCATCCACCTTGTCTGTACCTTCAGTGAGATAGTACAGCAAAGTAAACATGATTTCGCGACCGTTTTCATCAGTCAGCAGTGTCTTCGCCTGAACCAGCAGATCCGGCAGTCGTTCCACCAGGTCGGGGCGGAAAATGTATTTGAGCAGGAGCAGCAGAGTCCGGGCAGCAGTTTCACCGCTGATTTCCTGGTCATCGCTTCGGGCCACGTCGTGCAGCACAGGTGAGAACTCCGGCAGATGTTGCAACAAAACCTGATCCTGTATACTGAAGAGCGAGTGAAAATTCAGGGGATATGGCCAAGCCCGTCCACCGTGGTACAAAATCATCGGATACAGCAGCGGCAGCGTTTTGCTCTTCGGGTTTCCTGCGCAATACTGTTCCCAGATTCGCACCATATAGCGCAACAGCTGGAACAGCGTCATCCTGTCAGGGTAGCTCTTGTGCTCAATCAGCAGATAAAGCAG
>NZ_JALAAI010000063.1:0-22354 GCF_052785085.1 Candidatus Electrothrix sp. | reverse complement strand
GCCCGGAACCGAGACAACAAAGAATATATGACGCTCTTGGCCTGCCACATCATCCTGGCAGGATTATCAAGAGGACGATTCCGGCAAAATAAAAATTTGTAGTGCCATAGGAATAGTCAAAAAATAAGCAACTTGTTGTTTTTGCATAACTTTGACTTTTTATGTCACGAACTTGGGTTAATATATCGCAACAGTCTTTTTTGGGCTTCATCACTGAAAGCATTATTTTTGTGCAATGCACATTATAAACTCTTGTGTCCCCTTGTTTCGGCAGCAGGTTAACGGAACATGGTTCCCTCATCATTCTCAGGAGAATATTACCTGATGTATGCAGACAGGGCAAGGATATGGTGGGAACAAAAAAAACGCCCTGAATCATGCTCGACTCAGGGTGTTGTTTGTTAGTGGAGAGGGAGAGAGCCTATTTTTTACCTGTTACCCGTATCGTTGAAATAATCCCCTCTCTGTTTTAAGAGGATAACCTGAGACAGCTTTTCGCTTCAGATTCCGTCATCCCGGAATCGACAAGGGCTTGGATCGCCTTGGTCAGGGCTTTGCTCTGTTCTTCAATAACCTTGTCCTTTTCCTCAAGAGCTTTTTCTTTCTTCAAGACGGCCCGTTCCAGGGATTCCAGTTCATCCAGGATATCATCTTCCAGATCCATTGTCTCGCAGACATCTTCTTCCACCGCAGCCTTGAGAAGCTGCCGGATGACAATTCGGAACTCTTCGGGATAGTCATTTTCGTCCAGATTGAGGAAATGGCGACTGTCTGATGTCTGTTGGCTTTGATCAAAGATGCTGAGGAGAACTTCCAGGTCATTTCGGCGTTTTTCTTTAAGCCGTGGGATCTGGATAATATAGCTATCATGGGTAAGGCTTTCGATGAATTCTTCTCTGTGTGCCAATTCTTCCTGAGTGGCCGCATCAATATAGCTGCGCTGCACCTTGACCACCGGGCTTTCGGTATGTTGGAGAGGGTGTCCCAGGAAATAAATACAGATGATGGGCAGGGCTTTTTCTTCGGCTCCCTCGCCTGTCGTGTAGACGTTATTGGGGTCCTGATAATGACCGCCGAGATACTTGCGAAAGCGCATGATGTCGGTGGGCAGCTTTGCCTTTTGGATTTCGATCAGCACCAGTTTGCTGCTACCGTCTGGTTGGCGAATGACAGCGGAAAAGTCGATGCGGAAGACGGTGAGGTTCAG
This sequence comes from Candidatus Electrothrix sp., assembly GCF_052785085.1. Taxonomy (NCBI): domain Bacteria; kingdom Pseudomonadati; phylum Thermodesulfobacteriota; class Desulfobulbia; order Desulfobulbales; family Desulfobulbaceae; genus Candidatus Electrothrix; species Candidatus Electrothrix sp. The sequence goes on along the minus strand of NZ_JALAAI010000063.1, from coordinate 21,147 downwards.
GCCGATTTTTCTTCTGAACTCTGTGGGTTTGAGTTCCAGGCTTTCTATTTCCTGATCAAGGATTTTGGAGAGGATCAGCTTGGCGATGCGCATATCGCCCATCAGGAATTTGAAAACAACGTCGTATATGGGGTTGGCTACTCGCATGATTCTAACGGCTTGGTCTTGCCTGCAGATGTTCTTTTAAGGCTTCATCGGCAAGGTCTACCAAAAAGTCTTCGGATTCAGCAAACAAAGAATCCCATTTTTTTTCTGCCAATAACTCATCCAGCAGCAATCTTGCAATCATATTTTGCTGCGTATCAGGGAGCTTTGATGCCTCTTGGAATGCGTGTTCAAGCAGTTTAGTCATATTATTTCTCCTGAAAGTCTCATTGCAAAATTTTTTCTTGATAATAAGCCCGCCAGTCCAAGCATCGCTACGATGATAGGGTTGCTTGTCTCATTATCTTCTCAAGAATGTTACCTTATGTGAGCGAGGAGGGCAAGATGAATGGTGGATACAAAGATAAGGCCTGAATCATGCTTGACTCAGGGCTTTGTTTGTTTAGTGGAGAGGGACATCCCTTTTCAATCGCTTGATCATAGTTCTTAAAGCGTTACTTCAACAACCGTAAGAAACCTGCCTATTCAAAATGGTGATCTGTGGTAAATCCCTGACTGATACGGCGTTCCTGCATAACAACAAAGCTGGAGCAGTCAACTAAGCTCCACATTTTATCGTCATATTTTTTGAGAAATTGCCATGTCTGATCATGCAGTATTCGATCAATATGAACAACTTCTATCCATTCAGCCGCTACGATTGTTTCAATTGTCTGTATCTGTTGCGGGCGGGGGATTCTCAGCGGACTTATGAATAATGCGACAAGCTCTGAAATTATGTAATTTGCCCAGCCGGAAGTATCAGCGAATACCTCATTCATGGACATCACTCAATTCCTGTCCTATATATCTATCATGATTTTTACCGATCTCTTTGACATCTGAAGAGAAAGCACCTGCCAGCTGCAATAAAGGATCATCGGGTTCATCCGTTACAGCATTTCCCAGCCATTCTATAATTATCTGATCAAGCGTTTTTCCTCGTTTGGCAGCTTTTTTTTGCAGAGGACGATAAATCCGGTCAGGGATTTGCAAGGTTAATGTCGTGGGCATTTCACACTCCTTTCAATATTTATATACGCAAGCACTCAGATTCTCTTCCTTTGCAATATCAATTTTTCCACAAAAGAATGTTACCTTATGTGAGCGAGGAGGGCAAGATGAATGGTGGATATAAAAGAAAGGCCCTGAATCATGCTTGACTCAGGGCCTTATTTGTTAGTGTTGAGGGGAGAGGTTGTTTTCCTGGCGGCTCCTGCTTCGGTATCAACCGTGCCGGAGATCATCCGCACCTTAACGAAATTCGCGTCTTGGGCAAAGGATATGCTGCTGGGGGAGGCAATATTTCAAGTGCCATTTCTTTTCTGGTTTTGTCTGTTTCGGCGTGTACGCAACTGCTCTGTTCTCCTGCTCCAGAATGCAAGTTCCTGCTCACGAGACATGCCAGAAGTCAATGAAGCGACTCTTTCCGCACCTTTTCGTTTCCACTGAATACATTTCGGTTCATTCATCTTCATAAAAAATTACCGATGACGGAGGATAGATGTTGATCTCAAAGGAAGTGCGGGGCAGGCCGCTTTTGTCGGTGAGTGTTTCAGGGTTAATTAGGGTCTGTCCCCTATTTTCATTATGCCTTTTCATTCGATTTTACAGCCAAGTTAAAATATTTATTAGCGATATATTGAAAGTATTCAGACTTAGCGTTTTCGTCATTATATTGATCGATGTTTTCAAAAAACTGACTAAATATGCTATGTACTGCGGTATCTAGATGAAACGTGAGCATACTATTGATTGGTTTGAACATTGATAACAAACCATCCGCATACGCCGTTTTATGATAAGACGGCTTCCTTTCTCGTTCGTCTTCTGGAGCTTCATAGTACTCTTCGAGTTCAGTCAAGTAGTTAAGAACAACCAAGTCAATTTTATTTAGTAAAGCTTCTTCTTGAAAATCTTCGTATACACGCCCAATGTGGACAATTGCAGGAAGAATATTTTCCCTCTCGTTAACAAGAGTGTCCACACATTCGTCGAGTTCATCCCTGCCTATTTCATAGTGTTCACTTTGATCTTCATTTCGTTCCCATCCGTTAACATCTTCTGTCCACTTTTCAATCAATCCGCGCCACTCCGACCAATTTTTAGCTTCTTTTGTTTTTGGAATTACTTCGTTTTCTAAATCATCAAGAATACGCTCTTCACTCCATCCATATTCCCGAAGCGCGTTTATATAGTTGTTGAGTACTATCGAGCCAGTTTGCGGGTTCCAATAACTGAACCTATTTCTACAAATGCCTTTTATGTATGAGGCTTTCCGTTCAATTGGTGGTTTGTTCTTGTTTACGAGAATGCCACCAATTTTATTAAGAAACTCTTCGGCACTTTCTTGAGAAAGATTGCCTTCATTGTCATAGCGAAGATATTTAGATGCTGATAAATCAATTGACTCCAAAATATCTGCTAAATCATACTTTTTTGTTAGCGGTGGAATTTTCTTAATTCCAGACTCATTTAATGAAAAATTATCAATCTTATTCTCAATATAGCTGACCACCATATCATCAATATCACTTTTTAAGTTATCAAGCTCTTTTCTCCAATTGAACATGAGCTGAATTTGTTCTCTTCGCTCTTGCAAGAGCTCAAGTTGTTGCCGTTGTTTTGATACAACTGCATCGTCATTTAGCTCAATATTTGTTTTACCTCGATATTACAGTCATAGCAACTGGTGATTAGATTCAGTAGTTCGTTACTTCCTCCCTTAGATACGGGTTCAATATGATCCACTTCAAGAATCACGTTTGGCGCAACTTTTCCACAGTACTGGCATGTAAAACTATCTCTTTTGAAGACTTCAAATCGTAGTTTTTTGCTCAATGACTTTCGATTGCTCATGATTTCTATTGGGCATAACGTCCAAGCTCACCGGCGGCAATGGAGCGCAGCGGAATTGCCGTCCGGTGTAGCGCCTTGTTAGCCGCTTCGTTGTGTTATTCCGCCATTTTTTGTTTCATTTTAGTACCTGCTATCTCTATTAACCGTGAGTGCATTATAAAGTACTGTTTCCCATCTTCAAGTTTTTGAGGGATTCGATCAATTCTTCCATTCAAGTAGTCAAGACAAACTGTCACCATTTGACGGCACATTATTGGCTCAAATCTTTCTCGAAGTTGTTTAATACCCTCATTCGTTTCTAATTTTACTTTTTTAATCTGCAATATATCCCCTGTATCCACTCCCTTATCCATTAAATGGACGGTCATACCAATTTCATCAAAATTATCTTCAAGCAACGGCCATTCAACAACATCCATTCCTCGGTATTGCGGCAAGACCCCCATATGGCAGTTCAATACTCCAGCACCGGAATTTTCTAAAACATCACTTCGTATCAGCCCCCCTCCAGTGAATACAACGATGTCTGGTTTGGACTTTTTAAGCATTTCAACAACTACGGGATCATTCAGTGTGTTGCAGTATATAACAGGGATTTCAAACTTCTCGTTGAAATCTTCTACTTTCGAGAATCGAATATTTTCACTCTTCATCAAGTCCAATATTGTTTCATAACTGGCAGGTTGGTATGCGTTCTTTCGTAACACGAATTTCTTCCATATCTTTTTTATAAGACGAGAGCCGTCTCGGGTAAATTCGGATGTAAATCGTTTTGGATTAAACAACCTTCTGACAATAATGGCATTTATGTTTGCATTATTGCGTCTTAATAACTCCGTTACGCAAATCGTGTATAGGCTGAAGCGGTTCGGAGAAAGTATAACAACATCTTTCATTTTATTCCACCTTTTTGAAGTTGACTCATAGCGTATTCAATTGTCAAAATGAGTCTGAACTGGAAAAGAGCAGAGTCAAAATCACTATTTCTTCTAATCAATCCATTCTTTATTGATCTTTTATCAATCACCCATTTCAAATCTGCAATTTTAAGTGCGACATTTAAAAATCTAAGATCTTTTGTAGAAAGTGATTGATCCATAAACAAACAACCAAGGTGCAGAATATGTAGCTGCGCCTTAGCTTTCGTTTCACATTTGCCTATACTTATCGTTTTTAAATTTCGATATCTCACCTCACAAAAACGCATCAATTTCTCAGCCCATTTATCAACAATATCCGATTTCGCTTGATTGTAAATGTGATATCTCAAAGAAAAGATTATATCATCAGTAAGAGTTTTGAAACTGGGATCTACTGAGCTAATATCCGCTAATGCATCTGGTTTGACATTTAGATGCGGCAATAAAGGCAGATCGAAGTAGGAAAGATAATTATCTATGAAAAAAAGGGGTTGGTGAACGGTTGTCAGCAGAGTTCTTTCTTTTTGCAGAACAACATTCCAGCAATTTTGGATTAGAGTGTTACTCATCAAATACCTCCGTTTTCTTCAATCGAGCATAAAGCCGTTTTGCCGTCTAATCCTCTTATTGCTTCTGTAAACAGGTAAAAAGAACGGCTATTCTGATCACCATCAGCAAATCCGACTACACCAAATTTAAAATACCGTTTCGGAAAGCCATCATGATGAAATTGATATATATCTTCCCATTTATTCAGGTCTTTTGAAACCATTAGGTGGGCATATTTATCTTTGACACCATGCCCAATTTCTTGCGCACTCGCTGCAAGGTAATAGCCATCATTAAGGCGTTTTATATACCATACCGGACCAGGGAAAGCCTGTCCCTGACTGATTTGTCGTGTTTTTCGGTCAATGTATATGTGATGGCTTGTTTGTAATTGTGAATCCATAATCCAATGAACTGTATTTTCTTCAAAAAACACATTACAGGCACGATATGTTTGCTTTCCATCTCCAATCAACTCAATATTCTTATAGTCTTTATCAGAGCAGAGGATGTGGCACTCGCCTTCAAAATCTCCTGTTAATGTCCAAATCTTATCTTCATAAGGGTCATAATAGCATCCATGAATATGTTTTATCTTTCCGGCTGGGAAAACGAATGCAACTTCCCAAGTTTTACCATAATCTAAACTACGATAAACAGGAACCTCATTACGTGAAGAATTATTGCCGTACTCACCAAAAAACAGCATTTTTTTGTCGTCAATTACAGCAATTGATTGGTGCAATACATTGCGACAATTTTTAAGGTTCAAGGTTTGTTTCAGTTCTTCTTTATGCTCACAATAATGATATACTTTACCCTGTCTTATAATAACAAGTCCGCCTTCTACCGGAACAACATTGCACTTATCCAGCCTGAGCGCTCTTCTCGACAATCTAAACAAACCGAATATCCTTTTGATGCCGTCGCTTGGCAATTGGACTGTATAGTTATTATTAGTTTTTTTGACAAATATTTTATTGTAATTAGATGTTATTAGCACATCAGATTCTGCGAAATGACAAATTTCTCTGTCAATTACTCTTTGTATTAATAATTTCATAAACTCGTCCTTTTTGGCGGCTAACGCTCCGCATAACCGGCTGGGAAAAGCTGCATAGCGAAGCGGCGCAGCTTTTCCCAGTCCGAGTTAATGCGGTTGTTCGCTGTTGGTAATCTCTTTATTTTGTATTGTTGCACGCGTGTCGATCACTTCAAATGTAATGCCTGACAAGACAGCATGTAGCTTCTCAATTATTATAGAAACTCGATCTTCAATAAACATATCGAGAGCATTTTCCGGCATGCTATCTTGTTTTGACCATTCGATGAGTTGTGGTGATAACAAGTGTGACTGAAGCACATTTGAAAAATTTGGATTCTGATTGTATTCACGAATATATATCAGGGGGTTCTTGTCGCTAATTTCAAGATTTGTCAGTTGGGTAATATAAGCGATGTTCATTAGGCTATTGTTTGAAAATGAATTTTTGCCAGGATTTTGGGCTATGAAATTCGAGGGAAAAACATGATGCAAATTTGGTTGATCTGTTGAAAAGAAAAAATTGTCAGCGATCACACTACGATCAGTGTATTTCCAGTCTTTCGGATTATTGTTGGAATAAAGTGACAAAATGGCCCGTGACAAGCGGCCTTTAGAGCTATAGGAAGAGTTACGAAGAACGTCTTTGTCGATTAAGAATCTGTCAAAGGAGTACTCTTCCTTATTTTTTTCTTTGTACAGCAATGATAAGTGCGTGTTGATGTGTCCTGTATTGCTGAGTAGATCTGAGTTGTGGAAGCTATTGTACCAAAAGTATTTTTTTAGAAAGTCATAATTCGGATTGTCGTTTTTATAGAAATAACAGGCGACTGTTAAGTAGAAATATCTGTATGGTATAAGCTGAGGTCCTTTAATACTTAGGGTGTTTTCAAAAAAGTCAAAGGTTTTTAGAAGTGCGGTTTTAGTTTCCTCCCAAACCTCTTTAATTTGCTCAGTCGTTAGGTTGTTTAAATAGGTTGGGGTAATGTTCCAAATACCTGATTTTTCAACATTCTCACGTATGATTATTGCAATTACCTGAAGATAATCAAAGTCATCGATTTGTAAAAATTTGCTGTTGTTTGTTGCTCTGAAATTATCCAGCAACTCTCGAAGGTAAAAGCCGTTAGCACCGTTCTGCTGAGGACGAAATGTCTTAGCCACGACAATATCAAATATATCAAGAGGCTTCCCAGCTTGATTTATTCTCTCAAATATTTGGCATACCTCTGCGACCTGAATACCTTTTAGTTCAATGAATGAAAGTCTATAATTGTCAAGTACCTGCTTAACCCTTCTCAGCTCCACCCAATAAGGATGATTATATTGCTGATTTACGTCAGTATGGTTGACAATTTTCTCTTGAACTGTGTCAAATTGTTCTTTTATTTCGATAAGTTTGACAATTAAGCCAGAGTCATATTTCTTTTTTCTGCCAGTATTTCTCTTAAACGTACCATCTTTGTCGTCGATTTCGTCCCAATACAAAAACCGCTTTTTGTAAATCTCATCATCTGTTTCATCAATATTCTCAACTGAAAGGTCGACATAAAGAGATGGATCGAAATTATCTCGTCCTTGGATTTTGCCGCCATACAAGGAGGTCAGCAAAGATGTTGTCCGCTGTTGGCCATCTAAAAGATATTGAAACTCGCTTGAAAAAGAATGATGGTCGGAAATTTGGTGACCACCAATGTGCCTGTGATTTTGGAGTTTAATATCTGTCTTCCAAACGAGAATGCTTCCAAGCGGATAAAATTTGTATATGCTGTCCCACAATTTCTTCACATTTTCTTTTTCCCATACAACATCTCTTTGGAAAGTAGGAATTTGATAAGCAAGTCCCTTGAGTTCATCAAGATATGTCGTTATGCCTTTATCCGTTGGCTTTATTCTGTCGGTGAAATTCATGGATACCTCATTTTGGGTTATTGTTGTTGCAGCGAACAGTATTAATAAGTGGAAATTTGTCCTGCTATTGACCGTAATAGGTACCGTAGAAATCCACTTATTCAGATATTGACACGGTAAAAGTGGAAACCTTTTCCACTTATCAATTTTTACCTGCATTCTTCCTCTTATTATGATATACAGTAGCTAACATGGAAAATAAAAAGAGTAAACAAAAATTTCGTCCAAATCCGAAGCTTAAATTGATGGAGCAAGTTCATGAAGTTCTTCGCTATCATCATTATGCCTATAAGACAGAGCAGACATACAGTCAGTGGATACTCCGCTACATTCATTTTTTTGAGTGCAAGATTCATCCTGCCGAACTCGGGGCTGGCGATATTGAACGCTTCCTTTCTCATCTTGCTGTGGAACGCAAAGTATCCGTATCCACACAGCGTCAGGCATTAAACGCCCTGGTTTTTCTTTACCGGGATGTTTTTGATATGCCCTTGGCTGAAAAAATTCAGCCCGTCCGCTCAAAAAGAAAGCCCAACTTGCCCACCGTCCTCGGGGGTGAAGAAATACAGCGTTTTTTTCAGCAGATCAAGGGAACGCATGCTCTGATGGCTAAACTCCTCTACGGTTCCGGGTTGCGTCTTATGGAGTGTGTGCGGTTACGGATTATGGATGTTGATTTTGATCGAAAGCGAATTCGTATTTTGGGAAAAGGAGATAAGCAACGTAGTACGATTCTTGCTGAACCTGTCGTTGCGGAACTGAGGGAGCATATTGATCGTGTGAAGCTTTTGCACCACAACGATCTGGAAACAGGCTTTGGTGAAGTGTATATCCCGGAGGCGTTGGCGCGTAAATATCCTGCCGCTGCACGGGAAACCCGCTGGCAGTATGTTTTTCCCTCCCAAAAACGATCTGTTGATCCACGCTCGGGACAAATACGGCGTCATCACGTTATGGAGTCAGGTTTACAAAAAGCTGTCAAACGGGCAGCGCATAGGGCCGGAATTGACAAACGGGTCACCTGTCATACCTTGCGCCATAGCTTTGCCACAGCTATGCTGGAAAACGGCACCAATATTCGGGCGCTTCAGGAGCTTCTGGGCCACGCCGATGTGAAAACCACAGAAATATACACCCATGTTATGGATAAAGACATCTCTCGCCTGTCAAGTCCGCTGGAGAAGTTGAACATATAAAACAGCCTTTGATGTCTTGCTGAGTAGGCAACAAAGGCTGCTTCGATCTCATTCAAACAGCATAATTTTTCTACTGATATGACGAGAACCTTCCCGACAACCCTACGGAGTATCTCCTTCACCACCACCTCCCGACTTCTCACCATCCTTCTTTTTAGGCTTTTTGCGCTCACTCAACCGGGTCCCTCCCGCCATCTCGTACTCGTTGCTGTCCCTCCCGAACTTCACCCTTACCCCGGCAAGCATCTGCGAAGACATATCGCGAAGATCCTTTTCATCCGCTCTGAAGATATTGCCCCCCTGCATCAGCCTGGGCAAGCTGTCCGTTATAGGTATCCTCGGATGTCTGTGTTTTGTTTATCTGGGTTTCAAAAGCAGCAACGGTGAGGCCATTGCCTAAATCCAGATCAGGATCAATTGCCTTGAGATTGGCGAGACGTGTAAGGGCTTCAGCGATAACGCGGGATGATTTGCGACGGAATGCCATGACCGGATCTCCTTTGGGAAGAATTATTCTTTTCAAAAAAGTGAGTTGCATCGAAGCTTTAATAAGCTTTACAAAAGTTGCTGTCTTTTGTCAATCGGAAAAACACATGAACGAAACAAGCCGGGACTGGTCAAGTTTCCTGCGCAGCAGACAGCAAAGGAATATTGTTCAACAGAGCTTCTTTCGTGATAATCAACGCTCCTTGGTTGATAACGAATGCTTCTTCGTTGTTTGATAACACTCCTTGGTTAATAAACAACACTCCTTCGTCGTTTAATAAAACTCCTTGGTTGATAACCAACGTTCCTTCGTTGATAAACAGGAACCTTGTGTTGATAGCAAACAACCTTTTGTTAAGAGCAAACACTCCTTTGTTCGTTATCAAGAACCTTCTGTTTGTTACCAACAACCTTCTGTTGATAGCCGCGAACCTTTTGTCACTAATAAATAACCTTCTGTTTGCTACCAACAACCTTCTCGTGGTAACCGCAAACCTTTTGTCACTAATAAATAACCTTCTGTTTGCTACCAACAACCTTCTCGTGGTAACCGCAAACCTTCTGTTTGTTACAAACAACCTTTGGTTTGTTCCTGACAACCTTTTGTTAAAAGCTGCGAACCTTTTGTTATTTCGATAGGATAAAAATTAAAGGTTATGAATACTCCTGTTTGAAGGCGGGAAAAACCGGGCAGGATGGGATGAAAAGCAATATGCTTACAGGCAGGAGAACGGAAATGCAGAGGCAGGAGCTGGAAGGACTGGAGATGGACTGTTCATCCAAGATGGCTGATACAAAGAACCTGCATCAACCACCCCGGCTTATCGCTTACTTATTCCCCGGCAAGCGTCACCTCTTTGCCCTCATCTTCAGCAGTCACCTTGCGGGTGTTGCCGTCCTTGACCTTGATTTCACTGTCGGCCTTCAGTGCCTGATTCTGGCTTGTACTTGGCTCAATGGTGGTGGTGAAGTTACCACCGTACTGATCAATCAACTCTACCTCAATGGCAGCGGAAGATTTGTTGTTCAGGATGACATTGACCGCATCAGCGGCCCAGCCCATTGCCGCACCAATAAACATGGTGCTGCAAATCAAGAACAAACAGATTGCCTTCCGTATTGCATTTTTCTTATGCATGGTATGCTCCTTTTTTCTGAAGGTTAATAAGTGTATGAAATACGATGCCCTAAAAGACTAGGCGTCAAAACTATCCGCATACAGTTTTTCAATAGCTTCCCTGCCCTCATCGCTCAGATAGCGGGTGCCGGAACCCACATAGGTATCAAAGGAGATTATGGGCTGCTCTTCAGCCTGCCAGTTGTCATTCTTCCAGCCAAACCAGCCCTGGCGATTCTGATCATAGACATGCAGGGGACGGTTAAAGAGCTTGGCCAGCTCCACGGCCCAGCCGGTCCCACCTTTCACTGAATTGTCATCAAGGATGGTGCCGACCACAAAGACCTGATGACCCTTATTGACCATGTGAAAGATAGCCTGCAACACGCGACGGATTTTTTCGGTCTCGTAATAGGTGCGGTTCATCATCCGTGAGGCAATCTCCATGCTGATGTCACCGCGCTGTAATTCTTCCTCGCTTAAAGAAACCGCATTGCGATCCCGGTTGAGGCGATGCCCTTCAAAGGTGAAGATGACCTCTCCAGCTCCGTATTTTTCTGCCAGTTCACCGAACACGGTTTCGGCACCTTTGAGGCCGCCGTGGTATAATGTGCATTCTTCCGCCTTCATGATATCTTACCTTGGTTTGAATTATTTTTTATACAGCCCGTACACTGTTTTTTTATGAAAATACTCAAGGTGTTTCCCTGAGTGCCGACAACGAATTTATGATATAGAGTGAAGATGTGCAGGACGCGGCAAGAGGTCCACCTTATGATAAATGTCACGAAGCAAAAGTGTACAGTCAATGGCCTGAATTATGACCTGCTCATCAATTCCCCGGATAGTCCGATAACGCCATTCCTGTGCGTCATAGAGGATGTATTGCTCAATATGCGGCGTTCGCTGTTCAATAAGTAAATATTCTACAAATGAGGCCAGTTCCCGATATTGCTCAAATTTCTTTCCACGATCAATTGAGGCTGTTGAATCGGATAAGATCTCTATGATCACCAGCGGATTCACGAGAACATCATTATGGGCATCTGTAAATTCCTCTTTGCCACAGGTAATCACAATATCAGGATAGGTAAAATAGCCTGTTGACGGGACATGTACCCGTAAATCGCTTGAATAGATATTACAATCACCTGATTTGATGTGCTGGTTGATCTCGCTGACCAGATTCGACGATATTCGATTATGCTGCCGGGTTGCTCCTGCCATTGCAAACATTTCTCCGTCCACATATTCGCTCCGAGATGTGGAGCGTCGCTCAATATTCAGATATTCTTCCGGGCTTATCCACGATTGACTTTGAACTTGTCCTACCATAATACATAACACCTTGTTCTTCTGAATGTTCCAGGATGATTTCTTTGTCTTTCAGGGCTTCTTTTCTGCTTTGAAAAAGACCCGCCATGGGGCAGGGTAGCCCTCTATTGTAAACTCAGGGTTCTGCTTGTCAATAAAATCCTGATAGGATTCAAAAACCATCCAGTCGGTTTTCCGCTGTTCCGTGCTGCTCATGGAGTGGGAACAGAAGCATTTGATGTTGCTGAAACCGGCCCGTTGCAACCAGTTATGGAGGCAGGCCGCAGTGGGGACAAACCAGGTTCCAGGCACCTTGGCATAGGTTTTTTCCGGGAACAGGGCTACAGACTCTTCACCAGGAATGGCCTGGGATTCTAGGAGCAGGCAGCCGCCCGGTTTCAGAGCCAAGAGGAGATCCCGCAGGGCATCAATGGGGGAAGGGCGATGATAGAGGATACCCAGGCAGAGAATCACATCAAAGCAGGTGGGGAACAGGGGCAGGTGTTCTATCCCCAGCAGGTCGATGCAGAGGTTTTCTAACCCGGCAAAGCTGTTCAGGGCTTTGAAGGTGTAATAATGATGGACATAGGGCTCAAAGCCCAGCACAAATCTGGGGGCATGGTCTGTCATGCGGAACATGTAATAACCATTATTGCAGCCAATATCCGCCACCACCTTGTCCTTGAGATCAGGCATTTCAGGCAGGAGGCGATTCCATTTGCGCCAGCTCTGCCATTCCGCATCAATGTTGATGTCAAAGACGGAAAAAGGCCCTTTGCGCCAGGGCATGAAGTTTTTCAGGAGTTGCAGTACCTGCTCATGCTCTTGGTCGCTTAGATCCTCCCGTTTGCCAATCCGCACTGTATCCCCGCTGCAATCAAGGGAGGAGGCCCGGAGATGGGCAACTGCCTCCATAGGTTCGCGGTAGCGGAGAAAGCCCTTCTTGGGTTGATTGACCCATGCCTGTTTTTCCGTATAAACCCGCTGCAGCTCCTCCCCAAGGGCATTAGGGAGAAAATGCAGGTAAGGGGGGGTTCGGGGGTTTTGGAGATTTTCAATCTGCCTGTTCTTCATGCGTTGTTTTAATATGAAAGTACCGGGTAACTCCCTCCCCAAGGGGAGGGAGGTTATTTGGCCTACGTACCGGGTAACTCCTTGGAGTCGCTGAATCAGCTTTCCTGTTTTGTTGTCCCTCCCTAAGGGGAGGGATGGAGGTTATTTGGCCTGTGCCGCCTCGGTCAGCCAGGTCTCCCATTGCTGCTTGTTGTTGGCTATCCACTCATCAACATGGCGTTGAATATCGCGGTCTGATTTCTCGCCTTGGTTCATCTTGGTGTTCTGGGCATTGATGTCCTCCAGGGGCAGGCTGAACAGTTCAAAGAATTTTTTTGCCGCCGGATTTTTCTCGGCAAAATTTTTATTGGCAACAATATGGATATCGTTGACCACAAAGCCCAGTTTGACCGGATTGCTCACAGCACCGTCCACGTCCTTGAGGGTCATGCGGTCATCCAGGCCCTGCTGTGCCTCGCTGGGATTAATCTCCGGAACATTGATCCACACCACGTCCTTGCCAGGTTTGAGCTTGAAGATGGTCCAGTTCGGTGCCCAGGTATAGAACAGGATGGGCTCGCTGTTCTTGTACCGGGCCAGGGCATCGGCCATGCTGGCCTCGTAGGCCGCAGTGACCTGGTTGATATGATCTTCCAGATCATAGACGTCCATATGATGGGAGATGATCTTTTCGCAGCCCCAGCCCGGAGGGCAGGCGGTCAGATCTGCTTTGCCGTCGCCGTTGGCGTCAAAGGCCTTTTTCACCTCAGGCCGTTTAAAGTCATCCAGGGAGGTGATCTTGTACTGTTCTGCATGTTTTTTGGAGACCAGATAGCCCGAAAGCCCCCCCGCCTTGACGATATACCCATACTTACCAGCCTTCTCATCAAAGTTACGGGGCAGCTGGCTGTTGTGGTTCGGGAACCAGCCATTGGCCCAATAATCCACATCTCCCAGGGTGACGACCTTGTAAAAGATCGCGTTCTGCAAATCCTTGGGTTCTTTCACTTCATAGCCCAGTTCCTCCAGCCCCCGCCGGACCAGGGCTTCCTGGAAAAAACCAGTATTCCAGGTGGCCCGGGCCGGACGTACGGTTACGCCTTTGCCGGGTTTGTTGCCTGCTGCCAGGCTCAGGGACGGAGCAGCGCAGCAGAGAGCTGTGAGCAGGATAAGGACATTTTTAAGGATACCTCGTGTGTTCTGCATAATTTCTCCTTGCATGTTGCGTGTGTGTTCAGATTTCAGGTTTCAGTTGTTTGATTTTGCCTTCTGGCTGTTCTGCGCACCCAGAGATTGGGTGATGCGGTCCAGCAGGATAGCCAGCAGCACGGTCGCCACCCCGCCGATGCCTGCCATACCAATGTCCAGGGTGTTCAGACCGCGGACAACCGGTTCGCCCAGCCCGCCCGCGCCGATGAGCGAGGCGATCACCACCATGGACAGGGCCATCATGATGGTCTGGTTCAGCCCGGCCAGGACCGTGGGCAGGGCCGCAGGTAACTGGACCCGCCAGAGCACTTGCCAGTTGGTGGCACCGAATGCCAGAGCAGCCTCAATCAGCTCGGGGTGAACCTGGCGAATCCCCAGGCTGGTCAGACGGATAATCGGGGGCAGGGAAAAGATGATGGTGGCCAGGACACCGGCCACATTGCCGATGGAAAAAAGCATGACAATGGGAACCAGATAGACAAAGGCCGGGGTGGTTTGCATGGCATCCAGGACCGGCCTGAACCAGACATGAAGCGTATCGTTGCGACCGGCAAGGATGCCCACTGGTATGCCGACAAGGGCGCAGAAGAGCACCGAGCAGAGCACCATGGCCAGGGTGGTCATGGTGTCTTCCCACAATCCGAGAAAGCCGATCAGGATCAGGGCGATCAGGGAGAAGACAGCCAGCCCCTTGCCGGAGACCTTCCAGGCAAGCAGACTGAGAGCAAGGATCACGACCCAGGGCGGCAGGGTGTTGAAGCCCGCATCAATGTGGTCCAGGGTCTGTTCCACCGGCCATTTCATGGCCTGAAAGATATGACGATAGTTTTCCACCAACCATTGGACAAAGTCACTGATACGGTCGTCCAGGGGCAGATGATATTTTTCAAAATGTAAGAAGTTCCATTGCATAATTATTCCTCTTGAAGAAGATTCGGCTCTCCGGCTTTTACGTTCTCCTTAGACTGCTGTCTGTTGTTCCGCTGTCTCCTGTTCCGCTTTGTGCAGGGTGCGCAGAAATTGCGCCTTGGACACGGCTCCCTGATATACGCCCTGTTCATCAAGCACCGGGACCGGCCAGGGATTCGAGGCCACCTGGGGCAGGATATTCTGCATGGAGTCGCTCACCGTTGCAGGCAGGACATCCTGGAGAAAGGCCTGTGACAACTGCTGCTCTTCCTTGGGTTGCTGCAACTGCTGCTGCAGGGAATCCGTTGACACAATGCCCAGGAAGTGTTCATCCGTGTCAAGAATATAAGCGAAGGCAGCTTCCTGGCTGTTCAACTGTCGCAGGACGGCCTGTGGACTTTCCCTGCCCTTGCTTTGATGGATGACCGTAGTTTTGGGCGTCCCGGCGATTTCCCCTGCTGTGATGACCTTGGCCGGATCAACTCCCCGGAAAAAGGCCTGCACATAGTCGTCCGCCGGATTCTGCAGGATCTCGTCAGGCGTCCCCACCTGGATCACCTGACCACTCTCCATGATCGCAATGCGGTCGCCCAGTTTAAAGGCCTCGTCAATATCATGGGAGATAAAGACCACGGTCCGCTTGGACCGATCATGCAGCCTGAGCAGTTCATCCTGCATCTCAGCCCGGATCAGCGGGTCAAGCGCGGAAAAGGCCTCGTCCATAAGCAGAATATCCGGGTCAATGGCCAGTGCCCGGGCCAGGCCGACCCGCTGCTGCATACCGCCACTCAACTGATCAGGCGGGACATCTTCCCAGCCGTTCAGCCCAACCTGTTCCAGGGCCTGTTGTGCTGCTTCTTTGGCTTTGTTTTTGGATGCGCCGCCCAGTTCCAGCCCAAAGGTGACATTTTCAAAGACAGAGAGGTGGGGCATCAGAGCAAAGGACTGAAACACCATGCCTGTATGCCGCCGCCGGAATTTCACCAACTCCCTGTTGTTCAATTGGGTGACATCCTGTCCGTCCACCAGGATAGCCCCGCTGGTCGGTTCGATGAGCCGGTTGAGCATACGCACCAGTGTGGACTTGCCTGATCCGGACAGCCCCATCACAACAAAGATCTCGCCCTGCTGTATGGAGAAGTCCGCATTCTGCACACCCACGGTCATGCCGGTTTGCTCAAAGATGGTCTCCTTGTCCAGGCCCTGCTCAATGAGCCGGACCGCCTGTTCCGGCTGTTCGCCAAACACCTTGTACAGGTTCTGTATTTTTATTTTGTCCATATTGTGTCCATATCTCTGGTGTACATAAGATTTGTTCTGTGTAGCCGTATTCACCGCAATATCTTGCTGTCGCATAAGTAATGAGCAGGAAGAAGAACCATTATACCCTTTTTCTCAAGAAGATACCAGTATGCTGTGGGGATGCTTTTTGCATCTCCCCAAAGAGGCCCGAACGAACAGAACAGAGAATTTCTTGACATATTTCCGTCACCGGGTAAACAGAAAAGAGGTTTTTGATAAAATTGTTCACCCTTCCCTTGGGGAGGGGAACATGCTAAGGATACCAATAAAAAATACCTTCCCCATTTTTAGGTGCTGAATAATGGGGAGAATATTTCTTGTTGCATCCCTCATTAAAGTTTCCCAGAGTTTCTCAGAGAGGAAAAAATGCTCCTTCTCCAACCATTTTTTCATAGTATTCGTAATCGTTTTTTTCGGGCCCATCTCCTGTTGCGTACCCTGGCCATCCTGGCCTTTGGGGCTGTCCTGTTTATCGCCTTATACCTTGGCAGCCTGAAGGTGATCGGCTATTTCCATAGTCAGAATGAGCTGGGCATTATCCTGAGCCTGAAAATCTTTCAGATGGCCTGGATGATCATGTTTTCCCTGTTGCTCTTTTCGTCCATGGTGTCAGCGGTTTCATCTCTCTATCTTTCTTCGGATAACGAGATCCTCTACAGCGCCCCGATTCACGAAAATCAGCTCTTTGGTATGCGTTTTCTGACCTCCTTTCTCTATACCTCCTGGATGATGGTGATCTTTTCCCTGCCCATCTTTGGCGCTTACGGTACTATTTTTCATGCTGACTTTTGGTACTATCCCTTACTCCTGTTTGCTGCTCTGAGTACAGCCCTGACCGCCAATGCCGTGGGGTTGGCAGCAACCATCCTTCTGGTCAGGCTCTTTCCTGCCAAGCAGACCAAGGATATTGCCGTCTACCTGTCCATGCTTTTTGGCATTCTCCTTTACCTGGTGATCCGCCTCATGCGCCCGGAAGATATGGCAGACCCGGAGCGTTTCCCTGATTTCATCGAATATCTTTCCAGCATGCAGACCCCGGCCCTGTCTTTACTGCCCCCGGCCTGGGCCAATCAGCTGCTCAATCTCTATCTTCAGGATCGCCTGATTGATTGGACCGCTGTAGGGTTGCTGCTCCTTACTCCGGTGGTATTTTATTGGGGAGGCGAATGGTTGATGACCCGTTTTTTTGCAGGTGGTTTCAGCAAGGCCCAGGAATCCTTTGGCGGCTACCATACCTTTAAGCAGACAGCCTATCATCCTTCGCCCTTGCTTCGCATCTTTCATAAAGAGGCCAAGCTCTTTCTCCGGGATTCTTCAGAATGGTCCCAGCTCTTTCTGGTGGGGGCCTTGGTTGTGGTCTATCTCTATAATTTTAAAGCCCTGCCCCTGGATCGGACCTTTCTTTCTGCGGACAAGGTGGCCAATATCATTGCCTTTGCCAATATTGGGGCTGCTGGTTTTGTGGCTACTTCTCTGGCGGCCCGTTTTGTCTACCCTTCTATCGGGGCCGAAGGTATGGCCTTTGCCATGATCCGTTCGTCGCCGCTGACCCTGCAATGGTACTTGGGTTGCAAATACCTTTTTTATTGCATTCCCTTTACGTTGGTCATTCTCTTTCTGATCATCACCTCCAATTATTTGCTTCAGATCACCGGCCCCATGTGGTGGGTTTCCATTGCCATGAGTCTGATCATCACCTGGGGGGCCTTGGCCCAGGCCCTGGGTTTTGGGGCCATGTATGCGGATTTCAAGATTGAGAGCCGGGCTGCTGTTCAGGGCAGTTTTGGAGCTATCCTTTTTCTTTTCAGTGCCCTTGCGGCCCAGCTCCTGATTTTGGTGTTGGGTTTTATGGGAAATTTTCGTTTGATGAAAGGCTGGCTGCTTTGGGAGCAGGTTGATAGCCAGGGCATAGTGTTCTCTTGCTTGACCATTCTTGGCTTGGCAGTATTGAGCCTGTTTTTTTCTCTTTGGTCGGTGCGGAAGGGGATCAGGACGCTGGAGGGGTGATGGGCTGGTTCATACTGGTTCCCAAGCTCCAGATTGGGAACTATTTTTGCTGAAGCTCTGCTTCATACTCCGCGAAGCTGGAGCTTCTGTATTCAAGATACCCAAGCAGAGCTTGGGCACCAGAATACATAGCCCACTGTTTTAACAGTGGGTACCCTTCAACCACTCCAAGGCCGCTTGTTCTACTTCTTCCACCGTGATACCTTCCATGCATTGAAAATGGCCCTTGGGGCAATGGGTTTTCATGCAGGGGCTGCATTCCACGGGTTGACGCACCACAGTTGCCTGCTCAGAATAGGGGCCAGTGGCGATATGGTCGGTGGAGCCGAACACCGCAACCAACGGGGTGTTCAGGGCCGCAGCCACATGCATGAGGCCAGAGTCGTTGGTGATAAAGACTGAACAACGGGCAATGCAGGCCAGGGCCTGGGCCAGGGTGGTCTTGCCAGTGAGATCCAGAACCAGCTCTCCGGCGGCAGCACTGATCTCAGTAGCTGCCTCCTGATCTGCTTCAGTGCCAAAAATGACGATCAGCCCACCTGTTTTTTCGGCAAGATGACCTGCTACCTCGGCATATTTTTCCACAGGCCAGCATTTGGCCGGGCCATAGGCTGCACCTGGATTGAGGCCGATGATGGGGATGCTATCTCTTTTTTGTCCCTGTAGAGCCTCGTTGATAAGAGTCTCTGCCTCCTGCTCCGCCGCAGGGTCAAGAAAAAGCTCCAGAGTGTTTTCGCAGCGCTGGAGTCCCAGCCCTTCAATCATCTCCTGATAATAATGGATCTGATGCTTGGTTTTAATTTCGTGATGTTTGCGCACCCTGTGGGTGAGGAGGATCCCTCTGCCGTCGGTGGTGTAACCGGCCCGCACCGGGATTCGGGCCAGGAAGGTGATCAGGGCTGCTTCAAAGGCATTTTGCAGAAGGATGGTGAGGTCGTGGTTTTGCTGGCGCAGCTCAGTAGCCAGGAGCAGCTTGCCCCGGAGTCCCCCGTGTTTCCCCTGTTTATCATAGATAAAAATATGATCAATATGAGGACAGGCCCTGAACACATCTGCAACCCAGGGCAGGGCCAGCAAGGTGATTCTGGCCTTTGGAAAGTTATGGCGGATGCTGCGTACTGCCGGGGTGGTTATGATGGCATCGCCGATCCAGTTGGTGGAACGGATAAGGATGTTGCGGGCATTTTTTGGGATAGGGGGCATGGGTATCTTGTCTTTCGCTTCAGTTTTTTTTTGTGTTGACTGCGCAGGACAGGATACAGGGTGAGGGGTGAGGATGCAAGGAGGGAGTGGGGGTACTGGAACATACTCGTCCCCCCTGTTGTCCAGAAGCCGAAATCAAGACGAATGCCCGGTCATCACCATTACCGGGATTTCTTTATTCATACCCCGGAACGATGCGCACAGATTCCCTAACAAAGAGGTCTCTTTGCTTTTTTTCCCCGTGGCACCGACAATGATCAGCCCGGCCTTCTCCTGTTGAGCTGCGGAACAGATTTTTTCCGCTTCGTTGCTTGTTTGATCTGTCTTCTCAATGCGGCAGGACACCTGTTCCGGGGAAAGGTCATACTGGTCCAGGAATGCCTCAAAGGCCTTCTGGGATCGTTTTTGCTCGTGACTGGCGCTGCGTTCTGTACTTCCAGGGAAATACGCTCTGGTCGGGTCTGAAATCGCGTAGCATACCAGGGGCACTTCCCAGCCCCTGGAGAGATCCAGGGACCGCTCAAAGGCGCTCATCGATGTATCGGAAAAATCAATGGCGCAGAGAATGGGCGCATCAAAGCCCTTGCCGTTTTTCGGAACGAAAAGGATATCACTGCCGGTTTGCACGGCAATCTTGCGGCTATAATGGGCTTCTCTGTTCTCACCCTGTTTCTGGCCGATAATGATCATTTCGATGCGTTTGCCTTTGGCATACTCGACCACTTCCCCGGCAGCGTCTTCTTCCGCAACCCGGGTGACGATCTCCCATTCACAGGTATTTGCAAAATGGGTGTCCACAGCTTCATGGACTGATTGGTGGATAACTTGCCGCAGTTCGGTCTCTACATCTGGAAAATCACCGCTGTCCTTTTCCGGAAGGTCATAGGCCTGAATGGCGTGAAAAAAAATAACCTTCCCCGCGGAAACCCCAAGGGCCAGGTCGGCGGCACAGCGGATCAGGTAAGGGTCAATCGCCGTCAAATCCAGGCATACAAGGAGATCCTGAACCGGCTGCAATACATTGGTATCATTGTTGGCATCGTTTTGGGTCTTCATGCACTTTCGTCCTCCGTTACATTGTTCCCGGACGGATCTGCGGTAGTGTTCCGGATGTTCCGGTTCCTTTTGTTTGCTTTGTCATCAAGCAGACCCTGGACCAGGTTCTGATAGGATTTCTGTTCCACCTTTTTCGCCTTGAGTTTTTCACGTTCATATTCACTCTCCAGCCCTTTCCACAGGCTGTATCCCATGACCAGCAGGAGAACGGCAAAGGGCAGACCTGTGGTGATGGATGCGGTTTGCAAGGGGCCGAGACCGCCACCGACCAGCAGGACAGCGGCAACTCCACCTTCCATGCACGCCCAGAAGATTCGTTGGCCAACAGGTGAGTTCAGCTTGCCGCCTGAGGTAAAGGCATCCACCACCAGGGACCCTGAATCCGAGGAGGTTACAAAAAAGCTGATTACCAGAACAATAGCGATCAGATTAGTCATTCCTGACAGGGGAAAATGTTCGAGCAGTGAATAAAGGGATATGGCTACATTGCCCTTGACGGCGTCGGAGATGCTGCCCACGCTTTCCAGTTCGATGAACAACGCAGAGCCGCCAAAGGCTGTAATCCACAGGAATGTCAATACGGTAGGAATTATTAAAACACTGAGCACGAATTCGCGAATGGTTCGCCCCTTTGAGATTCTGGCTATGAACATGCCAACAAAAGGCGACCAGGAAATCCACCAGGCCCAATAGAACACAGTCCATTTGTTCTGCCAGGTACTGTCCCGGAAGCTCTCGGTCCACAGCAATTCAGAGCCTAAACTTTTTTCAATATGAGAATAGCGCAATGAGAAATTTTGGGCGCAACTATCCCGCCTCTTCAATTTAGACATGTTTGAAAAGTTAGGTTACCCTCTGGTTGTTTGTTTT
>NZ_JALAAI010000062.1:0-22366 GCF_052785085.1 Candidatus Electrothrix sp. | reverse complement strand
CCTTGGTTACCAATGACAAATCGTTTTTTATTACATTAATACCAGAAAAATCTCAAATGTCCATTTTTTTCTGGTGTAAAATTAAAAGATTAACCAGCTAGCAGAAAAAGGCTGTCAGGGGCCTGTGTTTCAAACTCACCTTTTCCGATACGGCTCAGGAGATAGAAGGATGCGCCTGTGTCGTTTCTGAGAGCGGAAACAAATACGTTGGTATCAATGACTATCTGAACTGGTTTCATAGTGGCACCATATACGATATGTTATGTGATGTCAAATTCAAAGAGTTCCCCACCCACCC
Organism: Candidatus Electrothrix sp.; assembly: GCF_052785085.1. Lineage (NCBI taxonomy): Bacteria > Pseudomonadati > Thermodesulfobacteriota > Desulfobulbia > Desulfobulbales > Desulfobulbaceae > Candidatus Electrothrix > Candidatus Electrothrix sp. The sequence goes on along the minus strand of NZ_JALAAI010000062.1, from coordinate 22,068 downwards.
CCGCCGGGCGTACAAATCCTGAGCCGCTCCCCAACCTCAGCCTGAATCGTATTCTTCCCGCCGAGATTTAGCTTTCTACCGTTGTTGCGGATAAAGATATTCTCCCCACGCTTGCCATCTTCACCACCGTTCAAGCCATAAGGCGCAAAGACCCTGCGTTCCGAGAGGATGGAGACCTGCAAGGGTTCCAGGAATTCCAGTTCCCTGATTAACCCATCGCCTCCCTGATATTTCCCGTTTCCCCCGGAACCCCGACGCAGGGCGAACTCCCTGACCAGCACCGGATAGCGGCGTTCCAGTATTTCCGGGTCTGTAATGCGGGTATTGGTCATGTGAGTATGGACCCCGGATTGACCGTGCCAGCTTGGTCCGGCTCCGGCTCCGCCGCCGATGGTCTCGTAATAGCCAAAGCCTTCATTGCCGAAGCAGAGGTTATTCATGCAGCCCTGAGAGGCCGCTGCCACGCCGAAGGCCCGAAGCACCACATCCACCACCCGCTGAGAGGTGAGCACATTGCCGCCCACCACTCCTGCTTCAGGCGAGGGATCAAGCAGAGAGCCGGGTGGAATGATCAGGCGGACCGGAATCATACAGCCGTGGTTGAGCGGGATATCCTTTTCCACCAGACAGCGTAGGCTGTAGAGCAGGGCGGAGCGGGTCACGGCCTTTGGTGCATTCAGATTGCCCCAAAGCTCCGGCCCGGTGCCGCTGAAGTCAAAGGTTGCAGAGCCATCCCTGCGGTCGATGGTCAGGCGGAGGCTAATTGGGCTGCCGTCATCCAGATAATCCACCGCCTCTACGGTATCCTGTTCAGCCATGCCCCGGTTCAGGGAAAGTTCGCAGAGTGCCTTGCGTACTGCGGCCTCAGCAGCATCCTGAACATGGCCCATATAGGCATGTACCGCCTCCAGGCCGTAGTCCTCCACCATGCCGAGAATCAGGTCAATGCCCTTCTGATTAGCAGCCACCTGCGCCCGGAGGTCAGAGATATTATCAGCCAGCCTGCGGGTGCCGCTGCATCCCGGACCAGTGCTTTTGAGCAGCAGGGCAGCAATGCCCTCTTCCTGAAAGACCCCACCCTGCACCAAACGGAACGACTCTATAGCAGCCCCTTCTTCGCTGAGGAGGCGGGAGTGCGGCGGCATGGAGCCGGGGGAGATGCCCCCTATATCGGCATGATGTCCTCTGCTGGCGACCCAGAAGATGATCTTTTCCGTATCCTGGGCAAAGACCGGGGTGATGACCGTGATGTCCGGCAGATGACTGCCCCCGGCTGCCGGGTGGTTGCTCACCAGTACATCACCGGGGTGCAGGCTTGGGCAACGCCGGATCTGCTCCTGCACGGCCTCGCTCATGGCCCCGAGATGCACCGGGACATGAGGGGCATTGGCCACCAGTTGTCCTGTGGTGTCAAACAAGGCACAGGAGAAATCCAGCCGTTCCCGGATATTGGTGGACACGGCGGTCTTTTGCAGCATCCGACCCATCTGCTCGGCAATGGACATAAAAAGATTGGCAAAGACCGACAGTCGCACCGGATCAAGGGCCGTGCTGATGACTTCCTGCTGCCTGCGGCCCACCTCAATCTTCACATCCCCGTAGCTGCTGATACGGGCAATGCAATCCGGCTCCACCACAATGGTGGCGGTATCCTGGATCAGGATGGCAGGGCCGGGAATTGCATGCCCGGCCAGCAGGGTCTCCATTCTATACAGAGGCGTGTCCCGCTCTCCCTCTGTAAACCATACCCGCACCCGAGCCTGCTCCACAGGCGGGGCCTCTGCCTTTGGGACAGGCTGCTTCTCCACCCTGCCTGCCTGACCCACGGAACGCACCCTGCAATCATCAATCAGCACCGCACGATCTTGGAGAGTGAAACCGAATTCCCGTTGATAGGCGGCTTGGAAGGCTGCGCCGTAATCACTGTCTTGCGGTTCTTCAATCATCAGGGCCGTGTCCGTATCTGCATAGCGGAGATTGAGGAAGCAGCGACTGTTGATCCGCTCTCGGGGAATACCCTGAGCCAGCAGCTCCTGCTCGGTGTCGGCTCGGAGGCGGGCAAGCTCGTTCCGCATGATCTCCAAGGTCTTTGGCCCTAATTCGGCGGCAGCGGCCTGACGACGATCCACAGCAGTATCGGCCATGCCCATACCGCAGGCCGAGAGGATGCCGGAAAAACGATGGACTACCACTTTACGAATCCCCAGGATGCGGGCCACGGAACAGGCATGTTGGGCCCCGGCTCCCCCGAACACGGCCAGGACATGCTCGCGGATATCGAATCCCCGCATCACCGAGATCTCCCGGATAGGCCGAACCATGACCTCATCCGCCACCCGGAGAAAGCCCAGAGCCACCTCCTCCACTGTCAAGGGGGCATGACCCTGTTCGCTGTACGAGGCATTGATTGTTGCGGTCAGCTCGGCAAAGGCATTGCAGGCCGCTTCCTTATCCAGGGGCTGATCCTCGTCAGGGCCGAAGATATGAGGGAAGTAATCTTGTTGCAGGCGACCGAGAACCAGATTGGCATCGGTCACGGTCAGAGAGCCGTTCTTGCGGTAGCAGACAGGGCCGGGATGGGCACCTGCGGACTCCGGCCCCACCCGGAACATCCCGTTGTCAAAGAAGAGACGCGAGCCTCCGCCTGCCGCCACGGTGCGAATATCAAGCTGCGGAGCATGGATACGGACCCCGGCTGTGCAGTTGGCAAAGGTCAGCTCAGGTTCTCCGGCAAAACGGGACACATCCGTGGACGTGCCGCCCATATCAAAGCCGATCACCGGCTCCCTGCTGCTCGGATTCCAGACACCCCGGCCATAGCCTATCACCCCGCCCGCAGGCCCGGAGAGCACGGCCCGTGACCCGGTAAAGTTGTCAGCCTGGGCCAGACCGCCGTCGGACTGCATAAACAGGAGCTTGTTATCCGCTAATCCGCCTGCAAAGCCGGAGCGAAAGCTGTCCAGATAGGCGCGGATATGGGGGGTGAGATAAGCATCCACCAGGGTGGTGTCGCCGCGCAGAACCAGCCTGACTGCGGGCATGACCTGAGAGGAGAGGGAGATCTGACTGAAGCCCAGTTGCCGGGCCAGTTCACCGACCTGCTCCTCGTGCTCCGGGCAACCGTAGGCATGGGCAAAGACTATCGCCACTGAGCTGATACCCTGATCCAGGATGGCCTGCAAGCGGGGTTGCAGGGCCTCAATATCCGGGGCGGCCAGCGCGGCAAAACGCTCGCCCGTGCTGCCGATGATAAGGCGACGGCCCAGGGTCTGCTGGCGGGCTGCTTCCTGATCATCCTTGATAAGCAGGAGGCGTTCCTCCACCTCAAGAACCTCCTCATACAAGAGGTCAGGCTTGACGATCCTGAGGTCAAAGAGGTCAGGCCGATCCTGGTAACCGATCTGAAGAATATCGCCGAAGCCCTTGGTGGTGAGCAGGGCGGTGCGGGCACCCTTGCGCTCCAGCAGGGCATTGGTGGCAACCGTGGTGCCCATGCGAATCCACTCAATGCCGGAGCTGTCCAGCAGGCCGTCTTGCAGGGGAATACCGAACTCGGCCAGAATGCGACGGATGCCCTCGCGGGGAGCATCCGGGTAATTGGCCGGGTCTTCAGAGAGCAGCTTGATGGTGCGGAAGCCGGGTTCACCCGGTACCTCGGCGTAGACATCGGTAAAGGTGCCGCCCCGGTCTATGGAGAAGCGGAATTGGCCTGTTGCTGGCATGGGGGCTTGTTGGTTGAGTCTGGGGTATGCGTTGCCTGTTTCGGGCCGCTATTCTAGCATGTCGGGACGGGGGATGCAATGTCGGGGTAGGGGATGGTGTTTCCCGAAGCCAATATCGGCGGCACTGCCGTCTTTCGCAGGAGCATGCCTGTATCTTCCTGAAGAGCATACCGAGCATGCCTGCATCCTCCCAAAGAGCATGCCTGCATCCTCCTGAAGAGCATACCTGCATCCTCCCAAAGAGCATGCCTGCATGTACTATCTGTCCCTGCAGGCATGGAGTTTTCCCCGGTGCCGGGTCGGAGCCGCTTTTATACGGACGACACTGTTTTTATTGCAGGAAGGGGTGATGGCGGTTTATAGTCCTGCTATGACTTTTTTTCAAACGGGACAAAACACAGAACATGATACTGGAGAAAGTGTCCAGTGTTGCCTCTTGAGGAGTTTTTGGCATCAGAGTAAGTTGCTTTGATTTCAGGCTTTCCTTAATAATCAATCCGCCTGGAGGCTATGGAAAAGACCAAGGCTTTTTATAGATATCTTCAGCAGGTGGCTGCTGCAATGAGATGAAGGAAAAAGGGAAGAGGCGTTTGTGGCGTTGTTAACAAGACTGGCCCGCAAGGGGTCAGCCTTGTTGTCTCGGATCAGTAGGGCCGTTTTCCTCTAAGGTTTCCTGGCTCTTTGTACTGACAAACCCATATCTGAGCATTGTTTTTACAGAGCGCCATAGCGCAACCCACCTCTGTTGTGTCCTTCCAAATAACCTGAGTGTAATGACCGCATTCTCCTCCGTGACAAGAATTTGATCGGTAGTCGTACCATTTCTTTTCTTCTCCCCAGGTGTTCACCACATCTTTTGAGGAAATCTGTTGAGATACGTTTGTTTTTCCCCCTGAAGGATCTGTTTGGGTGAGTGGGCCAGCATAAAAGATGTTTTCGCCATAGGGTTCGCCATGACTATGCTTCATGATGCAGCGTCCTGCCAGGGTTTTTGCCCATGATTTTGATCTCTTTGCCAGGATATCAGACCATTTCAAGCCGGGAACACCGACCTTTGCCCGCCATTTATTATGGGCTGTAATGACGGCGGATGGATTAAGAGAACGAGTAGCTGTGCCAGATGAGGTAATGGCTGTGTTCTTTCTCTTGCCTGTAACGCTTGTGGTACCTGTTGCTCCGCTACATCCGTTTACTCCCAGCACGGCAAGCAGTCCCATACTTCCCCAAAAAAAATAACCATGACGAACAGTTTTCATAATGCGATCCTCTCTGGTTTTTCGTGAACGTTTATCGGGTAGCATGACCCGACATGGCTGTCCATTGCTTTCTGTTGATTGAAGCTGTGTTCAACGGAAATTCAAGGTGCAAATTTTTCATATCCGGTATCACGATACTAGAATTATCATGCCTGAGCAATAGGATGATAAGCTTATTTTTTCAGAGAGATAGATCCTTTTTGAGGGTGAAAATGTTGGAGAGAGAAAAAGCCTACTCCCCGTGTAAAATTCCTATGGTTGTTTCTCTTAAACAGGTGGTCAAGGTGCTTTAATGATGAACCGAATACCCAGAAAAATAATTTCACTTTTGCGTTCTGGAACCATTATCTCTCCATGTCCCCTATCTTTTGTTTGCTTTTATTTTGAAAACATTATAAAGTTTTTAGGTAAAAAAAGAGAAAAATCAATCCTTATTATAGAGGACGTGGCTATGGAACTTGTTTCTCCTATTCTTGTCTGGTTTCTTTTAGGAATCGTCTTTTTTGTCATTGAACTTATAGTTCCTGCTTTTATTCTTTTCTTTCTCGGGATTGGAGCGTGGGTTACAACCGCTATGTTGGCTGTAGCTGATATTCCGTTAACTGTTCAAATGATCGTTTTTTTAGTAAGCTCTCTGATTTCTCTGGTTATACTCAGAAGATTGCTTCGTGCGATTTTCTTCGGGAATTCAAGTGAGGAAGACGGTTCAACAATTGTCCACTCTTCCCCGTCAACTGGTGTTGTAATAGAGGCTATTATTCCCCCTAGTTTGGGGCGGGTCAAATACGGCGGTTCTTTCTGGAAGGCAACAGCAGAGGTGCCGATTCCTGTGGATGCCGTTGTTCAGATTATGGAACGCAAAAATCTTGTTGTTCAGGTTTGTCCTTTGCTTACTGAAGAAACTGTATAGATTGATTATCTTTCCGGATGAGCTGGCTTTATTGTCTGGCGCAGAAAAAACCGGAACAAAGCATACAAAAAAACTTGGTGAAAGGGAGTTAGAACATGGATTTATTATTTGGTGTCGGTGTCCTGGTTGTTTTTGTTATTGTTGTCCTTGTTAAAACAGCCATTGTTGTTCCACAGCGCCATGAATATGTTGTGGAACGTCTGGGGAAATATCGTACCACTTTGGAGGCAGGGTTTCATATCCTGGTACCCTTTCTTGATAAGATCGCCTACAGGCGAAATTTGAAAGAACAGCCTGTCGATATCGGAAGCCAAACCTGTATTACAGCAGATAACGTTACGTTAGAAGTAGACGGTGTTATGTATATTCAGGTCATCAATTCCCGTCAGTCTGCCTACGGTATTGAAGATTATCATTTTGCCGCTTCCCAATTAGCCCAGACCTCACTGCGTTCTGCTATTGGTAAAATCAGCCTGGATAACACGTTTGAGGCCCGTGAAGCTTTAAATCAGCAGGTGGTGGATGCTATTGATGACGCAGCGCAGAACTGGGGTATTAAGGTGTTGCGTTATGAGATTAAGGATATTCAACCGCCCCGCACTGTTCTTGATGCTATGGAGAAACAGATGCAGGCCGAACGAGCGAAGCGGGCTGAGATTGCTCGCTCTGAGGGTGACCAGCAATCCATGATTAATCGGGCCGATGGTGAACGGCAAGAGGCTATAGCTAAATCTGAGGGTGAGAAGATTAAGCGGATTAATGAGGCTGAAGGTCGGGCCCAGGAAATCCTCAAGGTTGCCGAGGCTACCGCTGCTGGTATTCGTAAGGTCGGTGAGGCTCTATCTGCACCCGGAGGGAATGAGGCAGCCAATCTTGAGGTGGCAAAGAAATATCTTGATGAGTTTGGTAAACTGGCTAAAGAGAATAACACGATGATTGTACCCGGCAACCTTACTGATGTGTCCAGCATGGTTGCCACAGCTATGGCTACCATGGAACAAACAGGCAAGCAAAAGCCTGTCCGGTTTCGCCAGGCAGACTAAAGGCTGTTTTCGTCTTTTTCGTCCAGTTGATGTAGTTGATGGGCTGCACTGACATATGTTGTGTTTTTTTTACTCGGTGAACAGATGAAATGTTAAAAAAATAGTACTTCGTGTAAAAAAAGATTGTACCTCCTTTTTGTGTCATGATATAAAGAAGTGTATCGTCAAGGTAATCTCTCTTTTGCAGTTTTTCTTGAGAGCGTTCCCCCTGGCCTGTGGCCGGGGCCAAACCTCCAGGTAACAGTGACGTACACGTCATGTTACTGAGAAGGTGTCTGTATACTTTTTTCATATTATTTGTCATGCTACGATGTACTTTCTTTAAAAAACTGCTGTTTGTTTTTTTCGGATTCTCTAGTGTCTTTCTTGTAACAGGTGGATTATGTGCAGAAAAAGGAAGGTGTATAACAACCTGTACTGATGGACAAGGGGTGATGGTGTACCCAAATGGATGCACCTATACCGGAGAATGGAAAAACGGTCAACGGCACGGCAAAGGAATCCTTTTGTATGTTGATGGTGCCAAGTATGAGGGAGATTTTGCTCATGATCAGATGCACGGTAAAGGGGTGATGGTGTATTCTGATGGAAGCACGTATACCGGGGAATGGAAAGATGGTCAACGACACGGCTCAGGAGTCTTGGTGTATGCGAGTGGGAAAAAGTATGAGGGGGACTTTGCTCATGATCAGCAGCATGGAAAAGGGACTGTCACTTTTTTAGATGGTCGAACAATAGAAAGTGAATGGAGAGATGGCGAACAAGTATCAGCACGTTATCCCAACGGCGACATTTTTACCGGAACCTGGAGGAACGGGAAATTTAGCGGAGAGGCAACAGTTACCCTACCTAATGGAGACCGTTATTCTGGTGGGTTTAAGGACAATAAATATGATGGGTACGGGGTGATGATGTATGCTGATGGGAGTAAGTACGAGGGTGAGTTTAAAGAAGGAAAGTTTAACGGCAAAGGAGCAATTTCTCTGCCAAACGGCAGGGTGATTGAAAGTAACTGGGAACAAGGTCACCCGGTGCATTGAGGTTGTTTGACAGTTTTGTGCTTCTCATATTTTTTGCCGGGAGACGTTTGTTGTCTTCCGGCTTTTCTTGTTTTTGCAGGCTATCAAGCTCTCTCACTGACATCATAAGAAAATCGTTCTTTGCTTTGCTGTTCACAGGAAAAAGGTTTATAATGCCTGCTGTTTTGTTGGAAAGAAGGAATAATTTTTTTATCTCATTGATTTTTTATGGAGGTATGAAAAAGTATATGCTGGATCATCTTTTAATAAACTTTTTGTTATGAAAATAGCAACCTCGAACCAGATGCAGGCCCTGGATAAGACCTCTATTGAAGAAATTGGCATTCCCGGTATTGTCCTGATGGAAAATGCAGGTAGAGGAACTCTGGATGCCATGGAGCTGGAATACGGGCCAGTTCAGGGGCGCACAGTATGCATTTTTATCGGGCCAGGTAATAACGGAGGTGATGGCCTTGTTATTGCCCGTCATGTTGCCCAGCGGGGAGGTCGTCCTTTTCTTGTTTTTTTAATCAATCCGGAAAAGCTTTCCGGTGATGCGGCGATTAATGCAGGAATCTGCAACAAACTTGGCTTTATCCAATATATTATTCACCACGAGGATGAGGTCAGGCAGTTGAAGCAGTTGATCCGCCAGCTCCACTTTAGAAATCCTGTCCATAGCTTGGTTGATGCCCTGTTTGGGACCGGGTTGTCCCGGAATATTGAAGGTTATTTTTCCGATCTTATAAAATTTATCAATAGCTTGTCGACAACCGGAAAATGGCCTGTGGTGGCGGTGGATATACCTTCAGGTCTTTGCGCTGATACAGGTACCCTTTTGGGCTGTGCTGTGCAGGCAGATTTGACTGTGACCTATGGCCTTGCCAAACCTGGACATTTTCATCATGGGGGGGGGCTTGCAGGCAAGCTGACAGTACTTGATATCTCCATTCCTCATCGGGTGATCAAACAGGCTGAGCTGCGAGGCCAGGTCCTTGGTTGTTGTGGAATAGCCCAAATGCTTCAGGACCGTGGAGCAGCAGCTCATAAAGGAACCTACGGGCATCTGCTCACCTTGGCTGGTTCTGAAGGGAAAACCGGTGCAGCCATTCTGACAGGTAAAGCAGCTTTACGCAGCGGCTGTGGCTTGGTGACCTTGGCTGTTCCTGCTGAGTTGAATCCGATTTTTGAAGTAAGTCTACCAGAGGCCATGACTGTTCCTCTGCCACATTCCCAAAAAGCTTTTTCCTTTGATGATTACGACGTGATCTGTGAAGAGCTTGTCAATCGGGACGCCTTAGTGATCGGACCAGGTTTGGGAACCGATCCTGAGACAGGTTCGTTGGTTCGCCGTTTGTATCAGGAGCTGAAGCTGCCCATGATTATTGATGCAGATGCCCTGAACCTCTTGGCCGCAGAGCCAGAGGCCTTAAGCAAGAGCGCAGGGGTTCGTATTCTTACCCCACATCCAGGTGAGCTGTCTCGTTTGATTGGCAAATCAATCCTTGCAGTGCAAAAAGATCGCCTAGGTGCAGCTGCTCAACTGGCAGCAGGGCTGATGCAGGATGAGCATGAAGTTATTGTGATCCTCAAAGGGGCTGGAACTGTTATCCATTCCTGCACAGGAGATTGGGCAATCAATACCAGTGGTAATAACGGCATGGCAACCGGTGGGATGGGCGATGTATTGGCTGGGTTGATTGGAGGACTGCTCGTTCAGGGTTATACGCCTTGGCAGGCAGCTGTGATAGGGGTATATCAGCATGGTTTGGCTGCTGATATCCTGGCAGAAAAAAGCTCCCACGGGTTCACAGCCTCTGAGGTTGCAGAGGCCTTGCCTGAGGCATTTATGCGGATACGGGACTCTGATTGCAGCGTTTGTCCTGCTTGTAATGAGCCCTGTTATGTTTGCTCGTGCAGTGAAAGTTTGGACTGTCTGCATGAAGTGGATAATTCAGAAAACGATACCAAGAAAGGGAAACAGAAAGTATAATGTTAAGCGCACAAGACCTGATGACAGAGAACGTCATTGCTGTTACCAAAGATACTGAAGTCCGTGAATTGGCTAAGATCCTGACAGAAAATAAGATCAGCGGGGTTCCGGTGCTTGATGAGGATGGCAGGCTTGCCGGGGTGGTGACGGAAAGCGATCTTATCTTTCAGAACAAGAAAGTCCATATTCCCACTGCTGTTGCTATACTGGATGCCTTTTTCTTTTTGGAAAGCCCGGAGAAAATGGAACAGGAGATGAAAAAGATGGCTGGTGTCACAGTGGGGGATATCTATGCCAAAGAGGTTATCTCTGTGCAAAAGGAAACGCCTCTGGATGAGCTTGCTACCCTGATGGCGGAAAAAAATATCCATACCTTGCCTGTACTTGATAAAGAAAAGCTGGTCGGGGTGATCGGTAAACGGGATATTATCCGTATCATTGCTGAAGGAAAATAATATTCGCAAATATGCTTGAACTGCGGAACATCAATACATCGTACGGTAATATTCAGGTCCTCCATGATATCAGCCTCCATGTGGAACAAGGGGAGATCATCACCCTGATTGGGGCAAATGGTGCTGGTAAGTCCACCATTCTGATGTCTATCTGCGGCATTGTTCCTCCTCAGAGCGGTCAGATTTATTTTAATGGCACAGCCATCACAGAGAAGGCTCCAGATAAAATCGTGGCCCTTGGACTGAGCCAGGTTCCTGAAGGGCGTCATATTTTTCCTGACCTGACAGTGGCGGAGAATCTGGACATGGGAGCCTTTCTTCGCAAGGATACTCGCCAGATGCAGCAGGATTTGGATCATGTCTACTCCCTTTTTCCTATTTTGGCAGAGCGGCGTCATCAGCCAGGTGGTAATCTTTCCGGTGGGGAGCAGCAGATGCTGGCGATTTCCCGAGCCCTGATGGCCCGGCCCCGGCTGCTGTTGCTGGATGAGCCCTCAATGGGGTTGGCTCCCTTGGTGATCAAGCAGATTTTTGCAATTATTCAAAAGATCAATCAGGAAGAGAACACCACGATTTTTTTGGTGGAGCAGAATGCTAATTTGGCTTTAAAAACAGCTGATCGTGGCTATGTACTTGAAAATGGAAGAATCACCATGCATGACCGGGCAGAAACCCTTCTGGGCAACACAGATATTCAGAAGGCCTACCTTGGAATTTAACAGTGTAAGGAAACAGAACAGGCAAGAATATCTTTTTCATCTGATCCCTGAGAAAAAATGAGTAAGAAAAAATTACGTGTCGGAGTCATTGGGGTTGGTTATCTTGGCCGTTTTCATGCCCTGAAATATGCAGCGCAGCATGATGTTCAATTGGTTGGCGTTGCTGATATTGATCCGGGACAGGCCCGGCTTGTTGCTGAAGAATGCTCCACCAAGGCATTTACAGACTATCTGCCCCTTCTTGAACAGGTGGATGCTGTGTCTATTGTTGTGCCCACTGTGCATCATCACACTATTGCCAGTGTCTGTTTAGAGCATGGAGTGGATATTCTGCTGGAAAAACCCATGACAACCACTCTGCAGGAGGCAGATGAACTGATTGCCTTGGCAGAGCAAAAACAACTCTTGCTTCAGGTGGGGCATCTGGAGCGCTTTAATCCGGCTGTGTTGGCCATGCAGCCCCTGTTGAATAATCCCCTCTTTATTGAAGCCCATCGCCTCTCAACCTTTAAGAATCGGGGCACAGATGTAGATGTGATTCTTGACCTGATGATTCATGATATTGATATCATTCTGTCCATTATCAATTCCCCGATTCAGGATATCCATACTGTGGGCGCGCCAGTGATTACCCGGCTCACAGATATTGCCAATGCTCGGATTGTGTTTAAGAACGGTTGTACTGCCAATATCACGGTAAGCCGGATTTCCATGGAAAATATCCGGCGGATGCGTATTTTTCAGCCAGGCAAGTATTTATCGGTTGATTTCAGTAAAAAAGAAGTTATGGCTATCCAGCTGAAACAAGGTACTCAGAGTGGTGTTCCACTTCCTGATGTGTCCCGGCATGGTTTTAGTGAGCAGGATGTGTTGGAAATGGAGATCAGGGAATTTGTGGCTAATAGTCACCACCGCCGTAAACCCACTGTTTCAGGCCGTGAAGGTCGCCGGGCACTTGCTGTGGCCTTGTCTGTTATCAGTCAAATCCAGGAAAACCAGGAGAAATTTGGTCATTTGATGGGGGATACAGGGAATTTTGGTTTTGTGGATCATCCCTGAATAAATTATTAGAGTACCCAGACTTGTTTATCATGTCTTTTACTCAGACCAGTAATACATCGCAACTTCCAGAACAGGCAGAGAATCTCAATGCCTTGATTGATTCCAGCTGTGCCAGTTATGCCCGGTATAATGCCCTGGGTATGGCCTTGGAAACCCCAATCAGTTATCAGGAACTTCGTGACCGTATTTGTGTCCTTGCGGCCCGATTACAGAAAGAGAATGTGGGCTTTGGTGACCGGATCGCTCTGCTTGCGGAAAATTCCCATAATTGGGGAATAGCTTATTTTGCCGCTGTCCGGCTCGGTGCAGTCTGCGTGCCGATTCTGCCTGATTTGCCCAAGGATGATGTTCAGAATATTTTGTCGGAAATGGCATGCAGGGTTGTCTTTACCAGTAAACGACAGCTCGACAAGGTGGTTAAGGACGTTGATGCGGGGCATGAGGTTAATCTGCTGATTACCCTTGACGATTATCAGGAGCCTGGTAAGGCAGGGCGGAACAAGGTACAGCCCTTTACGGACTTTTTGTCCGAGGCCAAGGCGGAGTTTATCAATGCCCTGAAAAGCAGCTCCCTGCAATTTCCCGAGGTAGCAGGCGATCATCCCGCTTCCATTCTTTACACCTCTGGTACCTCGGGTTTTTCCAAAGCTGTGGTTCTTACTCATGCTAATCTCTGCTCCAATGCCGCTGCTGCTGCCGGAGCAATAGCGATTGAACCTGGAACTGTTTTTCTCTCGGTTCTGCCAGTTGCTCACACCTATAAATTTACAGTCGGTCTGCTCATGCCCTTGCTTAAGGGAGCCTGTGTGCTGTATACGAACAAACCCCCGACGCCTGCTGTGTTGAAAAAACTCTGCGCTCATGAACGGCCCCATGTCATGCTGATTGTGCCGTTGATTATAGAAAAGATATATACGAAACAGGTGGCTCCCGCAGTGCTGAAAAGCAGGCTGCTCACCTTTCTGTGCCGGTTTCCCTTTGGTCGCAAACGAATCTATCGTAAGATCGGCAACAAGCTGGCAGATTTTTTCGGTGGACGCCTGAAGATGCTGGCTATTGGCGGAGCTGCACTCAACCCGGATGTTGAAGATTTTCTCCGGGACTCTGGCCTGCCTTTTTTGGTGGGATATGGAATGACTGAAGCCTCACCGCTTATCTCTGGCGGGCCAGCAGGAGACAGGAGTATCCGACCCGGTTCCGCAGGAAAGCCGATTGCCGGGGTGGAGGTGCGTATTGATCATCCTGATCCCAAAACAGGTATTGGCGAGATCCTTGCACGGGGCCCCAATGTCATGCAGGGCTACTGGAATAACCCGGAAGAGACTGTCAAGACCATTGATGAGCAAGGCTGGTTGCACACTGGTGATCTGGGCTGTCTTGACGAACAGGGCAACCTTCATATCAAAGGGCGGTCAAAATCGGTTATTGTGCTGGCTAACGGGGAAAATGTTTACCCAGAGGCTATTGAGCATAAACTGGACGGCTCGCCCCTGACAGCAGGTTCTTTGGTTGTTGCAAGAAACGGTGTGCTGCAAGCATTGATCCATCCTGATTATGATCTTGTTGACAAGCATATGCAGGGTAAAAGTAAAGAGGAGCGGCAGGCATTCATCACTGCGGAGCTGGAACGCATTCGCCAACTGGTTAACATGCAGACCGGGTCTATGTCCTACATCACCAGGATTGTTGAACAGCAGGAACCTTTTGTCAAAACGGCCACGCATAAGATTAAGCGGTATCTTTATACAGAAGGGAGTTGAGCTGCATCCTAACCTGTTTTTTTGTCTTTTTGGATTCAGGGCGGGATGACAAGTGAAGGCAATTAACGGAGATCGGAAGTCCTGCTGTGAAACTCGGCCAACCGATTCTATTAATTGCCTTCACTTGTATTAAATGATACTATTTGGTTTTGGTCAAGGTTTTTTTGCGGAAATACAAGCGGTTAGTTTGTGCGCAGATGCTTATTTGCGGTGCGTAAAAAAGGGGCACAGGTAATATTTTGTATTACTTGGTAATGCATGTGCATCAGATGAAGGAATGAGATGTGATGTGTAATTAGTACTCGTTTTTAATAAGTAATCAAACCCGAATAAGATGTATTCAAAGCGATGTCGAATAACTTCAGGGAAACGAAGTGATAGTAATATTCAGATTAAATGGAACCTGATCTGGTTATTTTTCTAAGCCTGGCAAGGTAGCAGCCACTGGTCCGGTTTTTTTCGGTTTACCGGTCACATCAGTCACCTGACGAACTACCCGACTACTGATCCGTTTTCCCTTGGCTGCAACCCCCTTGATCAGGTAATCATCCATCTCAATTTCTAGCGAGTTATAACGGGCCCGGGAAGAGGGCACCAGGCTGATTCTGGCCCGGATATCTTTTTCGCCGGTACGGAGCAGTTGGATCATTGATCGTTTATGCGCGTCAAAGAGGCGGTATTCCCGATTGAGGATAAACTTGGGTGTTTTAAAGCGTTTCACATAGCTCAGGTTAACTGCCCCTGCCCGGTAAATCAAATTAAAGACCAGGCTGTTATCCACCACGCCCATCCAGACCACCTCGCTGCCAATAAAGAGTTTGTCCGGCACATTGATCACCTTGTACAGCCCATCTTTAAAAATCAGCAAGATGCGATCAAACTCAGAGCAGGCAAATTCGATATCCTTTTTCGGATGTTCTGCTTTGACCTTATGCCCCATAAAACCAGAGTCCCGATGATAGCTGACCTGGATATTGGACAGGGCCGCTGCCCGTGCATTGACCTCATCAAAGGATTTTAATTCACTCCGGCGTGGGAAGGCTTCCCCATATGTATCCAGTATGCCCTGAAGGTAGTTCTTGGTAAAGAGGACCATGTCCTTCAGGTGTTTATCAATGGCCGTAATGCCTTTTTCCAGGGTTCGGATTTCTTTTGCCTGCTTATTGATATCATAGCGGGAAATACGTTTTATACGGATCTCCAGCAGCCGTTCAATATCTTCCTTGACCACCTTACGAATCAGTTCGTCAGCAAAAGGCAGGAGAGCCTCACGCACAGTGCTGGTCACCCCCTTGTACGAGGTCTGCTCCTCAATCTGTTTATAGAGCCGCTCTTCAATAAAGATCTGCTCCAGCTTACGGGCATGGAGTTTATCCAGCAAACGGCCTTTTTCAATGTTAAGTTCTGTTTCCAGGTCCCGTTGCAGTTTGTCCGTATTATGGCGGAGCACCTCTTCCACAGTGGCAATACAGGGCAGGTTTTCCCTAATCACCACCAGGTTGGGCGAGACACTGAGTTCGCAGTCGGTAAAGGCGTACAGGGCGTCAATGGTCTCCTCAGCATAGACCCCACGCGGCAGCTTGATTTCCACCTCCACCTTTTCTGCGGTGTAATCATTGATTGAGGAAATTTTGAGCTTGCCTGCCTTGGCAGCCTTTTCCACCGAGTCCATGAGAGATTGGGTGGTCAGGCTGTAGGGCAGTTCGGTGATGGTGATGGTCTTTTCATCGGTGATTTCGATCCTGGCCCGACAGCGCAGGCGACCGTTGCCGTGATCATAGTCTGAAACATCGACAATCCCGCCTTTGGGGAAATCCGGGTACAGGGTGAATTCATCGCCTTCAAGATACGTAATCTGGCACTGGAGCAGTTCCCGGAAATTATGGGGCATGATCTTGGTGGCCATGCCCACTGCAATACCTTCTGCACCCAGGAGCAGGAGCATGGGCAGCTTGGAGGGCAGGGTGACGGGTTCCTGCATTCGTCCATCATAGGAATCGATAAACTCTGTGATATCCTTGTTAAACAGGGTCTCACGGGCCATTGGGGTCAGGCGGCACTCAATGTATCGGGCCGCAGAGGCCTGGTCACCGGTATAGATATTGCCGAAGTTGCCCTGTCGGTCGATGAGATAGTTTTTATTGGCCAGATTGACCAGGGCCGCAAAGATGGATTGATCCCCGTGCGGGTGGAGTTTCATGGTCTCACCCACCACATTGGCTACCTTATGAAAGCGGCCATCGTCCATATTATGGAGGGTCTGGAGGATCCGCCGCTGGACCGGTTTCAGGCCGTCGTCAATGTCGGGTATGGCCCGTTCCCGGATCACATAGGAGGTGTAGTCGAGGAAGTTATCGTCAAAGAGCTTGTGGAGCTTGCCCTGGCGTTGCTCTTGCAGCTCATCTGGGGGTGTTTCTTCAGCAGTCTCTTTTGGTGTACTGGTCATGTAGTCCTCGGAGTAAGCGATTTAAGGAAGGAGTTCATCACAAGTTTGCTTTTACGATCCCTTTGATTTTCTTGAGTGGTGCTATCTTTTTTCAAAGATCTCGCTCATGGTTGTAGCTGTTAAGACCCGTTCCGCATACTCCTGAAGAGAATCAGTATCTGCCGATTGAACGATCAGATGGTATTTTTCCGATACCTTTCCGAACTTATGTTCTAAGAGTCGGAGTAATAATGTACTTTCTCCCTCTTTAACTCCTTCTTGTCTCCCTTCCTTTCTCCCTTTCTTTATTCCTTCCTGAAGTCCTTCCTGTACTCCTTGTTGTTTCCATTCTTTTGTCCATTCCACAACTCGTTCAGCCAACATAGCTTTCACCTCCTGTAAATCGTTTACTTCTGGTATTTCCGTTTCCGGCAGACGTGCTGGCAGGATAACCCTTTTAATTCATACTGTAAAAGCTCTTCTCAGGCTTGTCTGTTTTGGATCACTTAACCACTCTGTCAGGGTGATCAACACCTGCTGAATATCTTCATGAGTCCTGCTGTTTTCCAGTCGGAACAGGGCTGCGCTCAGATTAACAAGCGGTTCCAGTTCGCTTTCAGTATAACTGCCTTCGTCAAGGAGCAGGTCTTCTACCATCCGTGCGTGGGAGAAAAGTATTTTATAGCTGTTGTCGTGGGCTGCCATTTGCTACGAATCTCTTTTGTCCAAGGGTCAGGGAGGTCTGTTGCGTGGTTGTTCAACGAGCTGTTGTATATTACTCACCCTTCTGTTACAATTGCAAATTGTTTTTTCAATTCATCAAAGGAGCACATCAAAGGAGTGTAACACATGAAGGTTATTCAATTCGTTCTACTGGCTGTTGTTGTCTCGCTGTTTGGCTGTATGTATCCTGTCACACCAGGCACCACAGGTAATCCTGATCAGGATGCTCTGAACAAGAACCTTGCCCTGTGGGAAAAAGCACATCTTTCAACGTACACATATACCTATAAGAGAATGTGTTTTTGTCCCTCTGAGGAAGATATCCTGGTGCAGGTGCAGTACGGCAATGTCGTTGCTGCCTCGTACTCTCCCAGTAATAATCCTGTGATGCCGGAACGGCTGGATGATCTTATGACGGTTGAGGAACTGTTCCAGGTCATTCAGAAGGCTATTAACGATGACGTGGCTCAACTTGAGGTGACCTATAATGCACAATTAGGCTATCCAGAGCGTGTTTATATTGATGTGAACGAGCGGATTATGGATGAGGAAGTTACCCATATTGTCAGTAACCTGCATTGAAAGTCAGTCTATGTAGGGGCACGGCGTGCCGTGCCCTTACAGGTTGCAGGCTCCCCCCTACGCCTACTACGCCGTGTTCACATCCAGCACATCCACCAGCCTGCCGCCGTAGCTGTTACGGATCAGCTCCTTGAGTGCGGCATAGTCATTGACCCGTACCGTCAGGCTGCTGATTGCCGAGCCACTGAAGCCCTGCAAGGTCTGTTCGCCGTCAGCACTGACTGTTACTGCCGTGCCTGTCTGCCCCTCCTCGTGCATATCCAGGAGGCTGAAGAGGAGCACGTCCTGACGCATGTCCAGCACAGCCTGAATGCGCAGGGTCTCGTCAGCGCTCACGCTGCCGCCGATGGCACTGACCAGCGGACTCGTCTCCGTGCTGGTCAGGATACCCACTTCCGGCGGGTTGGGGTGGCCGAATGCGCTCAGGGCGAGGGGTGTGCGCAGCAGCCTTTTGTAGATGCCGGTGCGCGGGGTGCCGTGCTCGGTGTAATGGGTGGTGACGGAAAGGCGGTACTCGTTGTTCCAGGGATTGTCCTGACTGGGTACGTCCGGCATGAGTACGATCTCGCTGTTGGTGACCGTGCCGACCCGGCTCTGGACTGCACTGCCGCTGCGGCTACCTTCAATCAGGCAGTATGAGTCAGGGTCGTTGCGGTCGAACAAGAGATTATTGCCTGCGATGCGGAGCATTCCGTCGGAGCGCAGCACGTTGCGAAGCCCCAGTACCGTGTCTTTGGCGGATGTGATGACCGGCAGTTTTTCTTTCATGGGCAGCCGCTCGGTCTGTGCTTCCTGGCGCAGGTGTTCGAGAAAGGGAGCAGAGATGCGGGTGTTGAGGTGCAGGCATTCGTCCAGAGGCGGCAGTGGGTCGTCCGGGTTGTCCAGTCTGCCGGTGAAGGAGGGAAACCAGCTCAGACTGCCCTCTTTGGTGACCTGCTCACCGTTGAGCAGCCGCTCCATGACGACCTCGTCCTCAGCACTCAGGATGGTCATGATGTCGGCTTTGCTGAAGTTGGGATGGCGCAGGGCGATGTCGGCGGCAATATCCTCAAGCCCGGCAGAGCCTCGGGACACGAAGCGGATGCTGTAGGAATCAGGTGTGGTCAGGGCGTTGGGTGTCGGTCTCCATTGAATTGTGGACATAGCTCTCCTCCTAAGCGGTTGAGTTGATACTACCTTGTAAGTACACTAAAAAAGAATCATAAACAGGTGGAATGCACTTGTCAAGCATATCCGGCTGCTGCCCCGGATTTATTCTGCCGGTCCTGTTCCTGTGCCCATGAACAGTCCGTTGGTGTAGGCACCAATACCTGGTTGGTGTACACACCAATGCTCCGTTGGTGCAGACACTAATGCCTCGTTGGTGCATACACCAACTGATTGTTGCTGTTACCCCGCGATAAATTACAGGGCTATTATCAATTGTCCTTCCGGGACAGAAGATGTGTGCCCGGCGCGTTGCACCGGGCTGATCGAACTCGCTCATGTCGGCGGCTTCATTCTGGCGTGCCTTGTTCCGGCGCAGCTTCTCTCTCAGGAATTCGATGAAGTCAAGCACACTCTGCGCCTGCGCTTCAGGGAGATCCCTGCTCTGCTGTGCTGGTAAATGCGTTCTGCGATCGTCATAATGCCTCCTGTATGTTGTTCAGGTCATGCGCTATCATAACACAATCCCCTGTCCTTCCTCCACAAGAAACATCCTGTTGCCTTCTCACAGACGCGACTCTCCTTCAGCCGCCAACCAGACCGAAACCGTATCCCGTTTGCCCCGGCTGTCCACCAGGGTGATCCGGGTTAAGCCCGGACCTTCCGGGCTATACGAGGTAATCGCCTCATGGTGTTCCCGTCCCAAAGGCCGTCCATTGACCAGCCAGTGAAAGGGCGGGGTGCCGCCGTGGGATTTAAGGGCAAGGAGCGGTTCTTTCTCCAGCTGCATGGTGCTGCCATCCACAGGGAAAAAGATCCTTGGTGTATTGATTCCCTGGCCTGATCCAGCGGTACGGGAAAACCATTGGAGATGCACAGGCAGCTGGTTATGGCGAACCAGCAAGACTTCAGCAGGAAGCCGGTTGTTTTTCTCCTTGCTTTTCTCATGTAAGCCTATCCTTTGTAACTCCTGGTTGGTGCTGAGCGCCGCAAAGACCCGAAGCAAGACCGGCACAGCTGAATTCGCCCCTGTGGTCTCCTTACCATAGCCCCAATCCGGGCGACCAATCCAGATTCCCACCGTATAGTCAGGCGTGTAACCCAGTGCCCAGGCATCCCGGTAGCCGTACGATGTCCCGGTTTTATAACGAATCCTCGTGCCCTGAAGATCTTTGGCTACCAGCCCGGAACGAGGCGGTCGGGTGCGAAGAATATCATCCACATACCAGGCAGCAGCCCTGGAGAGCATCTTTTGTCTGGAAGGAGCAGGGCCATTGGGGCTATACGAAAGAGGGCTGTACCTGCCTTTATCTGCAAGAGCAGCATAGAGGCCAGTTAATTCAATAAGACTTGTTGCAGTGCCACCCAAGGCCAGAGAAAGACCGGGTGGTTTATCGGGATCAACAGCAAGCCCCAGTTGGGCAAAGCGGGACAAGAGGCGTTGGGGACCCACCCGCTCCAATACCTGAACCGCAGGCAGGTTGAGCGAACGGTGGAGGGCCTCCCGAACAGCGACCCAGCCTCGATAACGTCCATCAAAATTGCCTGGGCCGTAGCTGCCAAAGCGGGTCGGACGATCCAGGATTCGGGTTTCCGGGTGGAGAAAGCCCTGCTCAAAGGCCAGTCCGTAGATAAAGGGCTTCAGAGCTGAACCTGGCGAACGCTGTGCCCTGGTCAGATCCATCCCATTAGTCCAGAAATCTCCCGACCCAACATGGGCCAGTACTCTGCGGCCCTGATTTTCCACCACCAGAAGAGCCAAGGTCTTTTTCCCATCAGCCCCGAGTTTATCCTGGACCTGGGCCGCAATGGTCTCCAGTTGCTCTTGAAGGGCTTTGAGCAAGGAAGTCTTGATGTCTTGCTGATCAACAAAACGAGCAGCAAGGCGTTGGCTGAGATGGGGAGCCAGGAAAGGGGTTGGACTCCGTTTATGGGGGATTGGCTGCTCTTTCCCGAGCTGTACCTGCTCTGCGGTCAATAATCCTTCTTCATGTAATCGATGGAGGAAGCGGTCTCGAGCTACTACCGCCTGCTCATGGTGGCGATCCGGTCGTCGTCGTTCCGGGGACTGGGGCAGACTGATCAGCAGGGCTGCCTGGGATGGAGTGATACGGGCTGCATCTTTCTGAAAATAAAAGCGACAGGCTGCTTCAATGCCTTCAATATTACCGCCATAGGGAGTCAGGGTGAGGTAGGTCTCCAGGATTTCTTGTTTGCTCAGCTGCTGTTCCAGGCGCAGGGCCTGGAGCATTTCAATGATTTTATGCCAAAGGGTACGGGGATGGGGACGGAGCAGGCGTACCGTCTGCATGGTGATGGTGGAGGCCCCGGACACCACCCGGCCCTGGGTGATGAATTGGAACAAGGCGCGACTCATGGCCAGCGGGTCGACGCCGTGATGGGACCAGAAGCGTTTATCTTCACAGGCCAGCAGGAGACGAATGAATTCTGGGTCAACAGCTGTGTTGCCGTTTCTGCTCTCCAGCTGGGCAGGCAGGCGCCAATAGCCGTCTTTGGTGGTAAAAAGGCGGAGCAGCTCACCGTTGCGGTCAACTATCTTGGTGGAGCAGGGAGGCGGGAAGGATGCTGGCAAAGGGGAGGGCAGGGTAAAGAAGAGGAGCAGGAGGGTGCATCCTGCTATAATACCCAATGCGGAAAGGGCGATGAGGAGCTTTTTCTTCCGATGCAGCACTGCCTTCTCTTCTACCTGCGATGCTTCTGCTTCATCACGGACTTGCAATGCTTGGCAAACTGCTTATCCTTTTTCCGTTTATCATGATAGGACATCTCATGAAAGGCAGACTCTCTGGTCATTTTCAGGTAATTCTCATAGCGATCAGCAGGCAAGGTCCCCTGTTCAACAGCAGCTGCAACTGCGCATCCTTTCTCCCCGCTATGGGAGCAATCGCTGAAACGGCATTGTTCGGCCAAGGCAGTTATTTCGGCAAAGGTCTCATCAACCCCTTTTGCTGCTGAGAAATTGCCCAATTCCCGCATCCCCGGTGTAACCGTTCAGATCCCTCTCATTTTTTTACGCAGCAAGAGGCAGAGGAGGCACATCCAGCCCCTGGCGCCGAGCCGTGATAACCTCAGCGAGATATTTCCACGGACAGGCGTTGCGCTTCTTACACGTATCAATCACGCTCGCAAGTATGGCGAACACATGACTGCCTTGGCCATTACGGGTACCGTGGCTTAATTTGCGCGCAATAACCCAATGACGTAGTGCTTGCTCCGCCTCATTATTGGTCAG
>NZ_JALAAI010000061.1:0-22667 GCF_052785085.1 Candidatus Electrothrix sp. | reverse complement strand
CGCACTCTCTGGCACTACATTAAGAATCCGAAAATCTGTGATGAGTAATTACAGATATTTGAAAGAGGAGCAAGGCCCCAAAAAGGACTTTTTTTCGTGTTTTGAGCACAAATCCTACGAACTTGGGTTAGTGCTTGCCTCTTTTTTCTTTTATAACAAGGCTAATGAATACCTCGTATTTCTTGGTTATTCATTGCTTGTCTTTGTTCTGTTATTGACTGTTTTTGGTCAGGACTTTCCGGTTTGCTATGTCACAGGGGAGGGAGTAACTTCTTTTAAGAAGGCCTGTGAATATCTGGCCTGTTTTTTCTATTTTTGTTCACTGTATATTATTCACAAACGACAAAGGGATATTGACCGCAACTCACTGCGTTTTATCCAGATTGCCGTGATCTTGGCTGCTTTTTCAGAATCAATAAGTATTATTTTTGCTCACCAGTATAACACCCCATTGGATACCACGCTTGGAACACTGGGCAAAATATTCTCCTTATACTGTTTTTTTCAAGCTGTTTTTACAGAGAGTTTGCTCAAGCCCTATAACACTCTTATTGACAAAATAAGGGCGCATGAAGAACACCTGGAAGACAAGGTGCGGGAAAGAACAGCTGCTCTTCAGCAGACTACAGAGCAGCTTGAAAAGGAAATTGCAGACCGCATTAAAGCAGAAAAGGAATTGATATGGGAGCTGTCGGTGAAGAACGAACTGGCCCAGGTTTCTGATGCCTTAATTTCCCGGTCTTTTTCCATGCAGGAAATTGTGGGCCTGGTACTTGATGCAGGCCAGAGACTGACCGGATGTCAGCAAGGCTTTGCAAGTACGGTTGACCCGGTCAGCGGGGCAGTGACTGCGTATCCTGGAAAGGATTCTTTTATTCTTGAGGGCAGGAAAGAACAGCCTGTTACGTTGTTTTCTGCCAGGCAGGGCGATACCTATCCTGGTTTATGGGGACAGGCCCTGAATACACAGCAGGGATTTTATGTAGATTTTATCTCCACAGATGATCAACAATCAGTGCTCCCTTTTAAACTTACGCCGCGAAAAAATGCTTTAAATGTTCCAGTGTTGCTGGATAAAAAAGTGGTCGGTCAAATCGTTCTTGTAGATAAACAGGAAAGCTTTACCCGTCATGATCTTGCGGCAACAGAGCGTCTTGCCCATCTTTTTGCCCTTTCTGTGCAACGCAAGGAGATGGAGGATGCCTTAAGTAAGAGTGAGTTTGAATGCCGAAGCCTTTTTAATGATGCATTGGATATGATCCATATTGTGGATCGGCAGAGAAAGATTACCAGCGTCAACCCTGTGGAACTTAACACGCTGGGGTACAGCAGAGAGGAGATTATAGGGAGGCCCTTGGTGGATATTATTCATCCAACCTATAAACAGGGAACTACTGATGTCCTGGAGCAGATGTTTCAGACCAAAAGATGCATAAAAAATTATGAGACAGCCTTACTCGGCAAAAATGGGCAACAGGTTGATATTGAAGTGAGTGCGGTTCCGCAGCTTGAGCAAGGTCGGGTTGTCTCTATCCGGGCAATTATGCGTAATATTACAGAACGTAAAAAGGAGGAACGGGAGCGGGAAGATCTGGAAAACCAGCTCCGTCATTCCCAGAAAATGGAGGCAATCGGTACCCTTGCCGGTGGGATTGCCCATGATTTTAATAATATTCTTGGCCCGATTTTTGGTTATACCGAAATGGCTCTGGATGTTCTTCCCAAGGATGACCTGGTTCGGCCCTGGTTAAAAGAGGTGCTTTCTGCCAGCCATCGGGCCAGGGAGCTTGTACGCCAGATCCTGACCATCAGCAGGAAAGCAGATAAGGAAGTGCAGCCATTGAGGGTTCAGTTGCTTATTAAAGAGGCCTTGAAACTGCTGCGTTTTTCCATTCCCAGTAATATTGAAATCCGCCAGAACCTGGTGCCAGACTGTGAGGCAGTGTTGGCAGACCCTACTCGTATTCATCAGGTGATCATGAATCTGTGTACCAATGCCTACCATGCCTTACGAGAGACCGGCGGGGTGCTTGAAGTGTCCCTGAAACAGGTCAGCCTTACCCAAGCGGATATACAAAAGAGCATGCGTCTGCAACCTGGAGAGCATCTGCAACTCATTGTTCAGGATAATGGGCCGGGAATCTCGGCTGAGATTCTGGAAAAAATTTTTGAGCCCTATTTTACAACCAAGGCTCAAGGCGAAGGAACAGGCTTGGGCCTTGCTGTGGTGCAAAGTATTATCCTGGACTTGTGCGGTGACATCAGGGTGGATAGCGAACCGGGTAAGGGGACAGCATTTCATGTGTATTTGCCGGTTATCCAGCCAGGTAACGGTAAGGTATTGCCAGAGGATGGGGAAGACTTACCCCGGGGAACAGAGCGAATTCTTGTTGTTGATGATGATCTGGAACTGGTCAGGATGAACCAGAACAGACTGGAGAGGTTAGGCTATCAGGTGGCTATGTATACTGAGAGTTATGAGGCCTTTGCCGCGTTTCAGCAGGAACCGGATGCTTTTGATCTGCTGGTGTCAGATATGACCATGCCCAGAATGACCGGTATTGATCTGACCCAAAAAGTTCTTGCTCTTTGCCCTGATCTTCCTGTGATTATCTGCACTGGCTTTAGCGAGCTGATTGATGAAGAAAAGGCACAGAAGGTAGGGGCCCGTGCCTTGCTGATGAAGCCGTTGACAAAGAAGGAGTTGGCCTGTGCTGTCCGGCAGGTACTTGATCAAGAGGGGCAGAAGAAGGAATAAGGGCAACTCAGAAAACTGATCTGCATTTTGCGGGTTACCGGGTAGACACCGGGGTTCAGGGGTTGTTACGTTTTTTATGTTTTCGAGGAGGTAAGGGTGAACAGAGGAATAGAATAATTGCTGCCTCCAGCTTTTCAACCTGAGTCGTCTACTCCTTCCAGATCCTGTTCATACACGAACTTGATAAAGCGCATCAGGCAGATATCATTAAAGGAGTAGAATTTTTCCGATGTACGGAAAACTAAGTCGGCTGCATAGAGTTTTTCAATCTTTGCTGCCACGGCCTTTTTCGGGACTCCGAGCTTATCTGCAATGGCCTTGGTGTCCACAGGCTGATTATTATAGCGGGTAAAATAGTAGATCTGATACTGATCGTTTGCCCTTGCCCGTAGTATTTCAGGGTCGTATGGAGGAGGGCTGCTCCGTCAGGTATAGAGAGCGGTTTCATGTACATAAGATCGAATCGTCCACCCAAGGGCCCTCCCATGACGATTCTGAAAACCATAGTTACTGCGGAACCGGAAACCAGCATGGGGGCCTTGCGACTCTGGGCCTGTCGATCAAAGGTGTTAGCCAGCAGGATGGCACCATACCCCTCCGAACGGTCCTTGGAATCCATCAGCTCCTTGGGCATATTATAGACAGAGGTCTGCATGTCCTGAAACTCATCAATAATCACTGCAACCCTGATGCCGGAATGGGAGCCGAGCCGTTCCAGCACCCGGATAAAGGCGTCCCAGTGGATCAGGGCGTCTTCTTCGTCGTGGCTGGTATACCGTTCCAAAAACTGCTCTATATACTCCAGGGCCATTTGACTTGCTGTATGGGTTGTTGAGAGGGAGGCAAGTTTGTTCAGCGACATGGAGTCGTTACTGAACAGCATGGCATCCTGCTCACAATAGGCCAAATACTGGCGGAAAAAGGTGGTGGCGTATTCCAGGAGAAATTCTCTGAGGGTCCGTTTCTCCCGATTCATTTTAAAATAAAACGGGACCGCCTTATACTCGGGTTTTAAAAAAACCGTATTGACCAGTCTGTCCAGCAACACGGTTTTACCAATTCTGCGCGGAGCGATCAGGGCCGTGCTCGGGGCTGCCATGCGCTGAATTGCCGCGATCCATTGGTCCAGTTCGCGCAGTATTTCCACCCGGTCGGTGAATTCGTCCTCGTGGACCATTTCTTCTACGGGCCATATTTTCATATCAGGTATCAGGGTGTTCATTATAGGCTTATGCGAAAAGTTTGTTTAGGCTGAAGGCTGGTTGTTTTCCCGATCCAGAATGCCTGTTACAATTGAAAAAATATCCAGAAGATCTTCCGGGAATCGGAAGGTGTGAATATCCTTGCTCAGTTGTTTTGCTTCCCGCTCTAACACGGCAAAACGCCAAACTTCACCGATAGTGATTGCGCCGTAGACCCTTGTCAGGTCGGCCTGCTCTTCTTCATAGATATCCATAGCAATCATTTCTGCGGCCAGCTGATTGAATCCCCGATCAAGGTCACCTTTTTTTGCCTCAATAACGATCAGTTCCTGCGAAGAACGGAAAAGATAGTCAATGGTTCCGCTGAGTTTATCATTGACGCTGACAGGATATTCAATATTCAGGCGCGCATTGATATGCTGAATCACTGCATGCAGGACAGGGGCGATCATCACTTCCCGTTTTGCGATTTCCGAGTTGACGGATATTTTTGGGAGGATGGCGTAGTAGGTGGTGCTGATCTGTTTAATCAGTTCCTTGCTGATATTGTTTTTGCGGGGAAGGTCGAGCGGTTGGGTAAGAAAAGAATATCCGAGTTCTTTGATAATATCTTCGACAGGATTGTCCAGTTCGAAATAGTCACTGAAGGTGTATTTTTTGCCTTCTTGAAATATGCTTCTCACAGCCTTTCTCCATGTTATCAGTGCATATTGTTCCGCCTGACTGAACCGATTTCTTTGATTGTTTTTTCTTGAAATGAGGTTTAGGCTAGTCGCTATAATTCTTTCTGTCTGCATACCATACCCTATGCTAAAGAGCAAACAAATGCAATTCATCGAACTCAACCGCCGTTTTCGCGATATTACCGAAGAAGAACTTGAAAACCCAGAATTATTGTTTTCCTTTGGCGAAAGCTTCCTTGATTCCACCACTGACGACTGGGCAAAGCTGCTTGAATCCAGCCGGGTGGTGCTGCTGGCTGAAGCTGGTTCCGGGAAAACTGAGGAAATGAACGAGCAGGTCAACAGATTGAAAAGCGAAGGGAAGCATGCCTTCTATGCTGATCTCGCCTCACTTGATCAGGAATCTCTGCCTGATTTGCTTTCCGCCGATGATGAATACGCTTTTACTGCCTGGAAAAAAGAGCATGATACCCCAGCTTGGTTTTTTCTTGATTCAGTTGACGAACTGAAGCTTACCCAAGGCAAACTGAAACGGGCAATCAATCGTTTTGCCAAAGATGTTTATGGGTTGCTTGACCGCGTTTATGTGATCATCTCGTGCCGTCCCAGCGATTGGAAATTTGATTTGGACTTGGAGGTAGTGCAGAAAGTGCTTCCCATAACTTCTACTGCACAGAATTCGGTCGATTTGACAGGAGAAGAGCTGTTTCTTGCTCCGTTCCGACGGGATGAGGAAAGGCAACAGAAAGAGGAAGACAAGTCTGCCGAAGAAACAGATGTTGTTCGGACGGTGATAATGCTACCTCTGATGCCCAGTCAAATTGAAATGTACTCCAGCAGTTGTGGCGTGGAGGACGCTGAAACCTTTATGGAGGAAATTCAGCGGCAGGAAGCTTGGCTTTTTGCAAACCGTCCTCTTGATTGCGGCAATCTTGTTCAGGTATGGAATACAAAAGGGAAGCTCGGAACTCGTGTTGAGCAACATGAAGCGAATATTGCAGCCAAGCTCAAAGACGACCCGGAACGGCCTGACAACGATCTGCTGACAGAGGAAAAAGCCAGAGAAGGTGCGGAGCGACTTGCTCTTGCCTTGACCCTCACTCGGACGCGCACCGTGTTGGCACCGGGCCATGAAGCAGCAGATGGTGTGCTTGACCCGGCTGTGGTGCTTCCTGATTGGACGGTTGCGGAACGGAATGCGCTTCTCCGCAGAGGGTTGTTTGATCCGGCAACCTACGGACGCATTCGCTTTCATCATCGCTCGGTGGAGGAATATTTAGCAGCCTACCGTTTTAATCGGCTGCGTGAAAAGGGTATGTCAATCAAGGCTTTAAAACGATTTTTCTTTGCGGAACGGTACGGCGAGGAGGTGGTCATTCCGTCCATGCGGCCTATCGTTGCTTGGCTGGCCTTGTGGAACGATAATATACGCCGAGAGCTGATCAGGCGGGAGCCGGAGGTTTTGCTGGCCTATGGTGATCCCGGTGCATTGTCGATAGAAAATAGAGCAGAACTGTTGCGTTTTTTTGCTGCTGCTTATGGTGAAGGCGGGCGGCGGGGGATCAGTATTTCTATAGGAGAAATTTGTCGACTGGCGCATCCTGCATTAGCTCCGGTGGTCCGTGAGCTGTGGGGGGAATATTCTGCCAGTGAAGAAGTAAGCAACTTGCTACTCGAAATTATATGGCAGGGAGCAATTGAAGACTGCGTTGATATTGCCGAAAATGTTGTTTGGGATATGCAGAGGTCAGAGCATCAGCGAGGACTTGCGGTTTTTGGTCTTGTTGCCTGTAATCAATCAACAACGTTGCGTAAGATTGCCGAGTCCATTCTGACTGAACAGAACCAATGGCCGGGAAGGACTGTTCCCCAGCTTGCGCATCAGCTCTTTCCTGAATACCTTTCTGTTAGCGAGCTTGTCGTGTTGATTAAACAAACACCGGAGCCTCGCAGTGTGACATTTGGATTTTCATGGTATTTTGAGCTGATTGCAGGAGATGTTGTTCCGTCATCCAGCACAGCGGTAGAGCTGAGGAATGCGATTGCGGATCTGATCTGGCAGGGAAGACACAGCAGGCAAGAGGGATACGGGAAGATAACCGGCAAGTACGGTTATCTGTCTTCAGGACTAGCTATTTTATGCAAAAAACAGCTTTCATCAATTACTTTTGATCGTGATTTGATCCGGGCATGTACGGTGGCGAACCGTTTTGAAAAGGAACTAAATTCAGGCGAAAAAAATCAACTCATTGCAATCAAAAAGCACTTCAAAGATAATCCAGAACTGCGGGAAAGAGCATTTTTGATTGAAGTCGATCTGATGAGCTGTTTGGTACCTGCCCAAGAAGACAGGCTTCTGGATCATGATGTAATGGAGAACAGTTTGCTTGGGCCCCGCTCTGAAACCAGCTTGAAACTCGACCGGGGCTGGCTTTTCAAAGCACTCAATGACACAACCGCGACGCAGCAACAAAGACATGTTGCGCTTGAAGGACTTCTTTTACTTTGGCATCTGAATGAACGCTCGGACACCGAAGCAGAGCAGCTCCGGCAGGCTGTGGCCGATGATAGCTTTCTTGCCGAGAAGGTGAAAAGAGATACCGCACCGATCAAACCAAATCCTAAAAAAGAAAAATGGGAACGACGGCGACGCAGGAGAGAATGTGTTCGCAAGGGACGTGAACGCCAACGGATAGAGAAATGGCAAAAATGGCGGGAAGAACTGTTGGCAGATATAGAGACAGCCTTCAGCTCGGAACAAGTTTTCTCAACACTGCATAATCTCTATCACTGGCTTAATATCCATACAAAAACACACCGCCCATCTAAAGTTTGGAACAAAATTGAACTTATCCAAGCCTTCAATGAAGAAGTTGCTTCCCGTGCTGCGAACGCTTGCAAAATAATTTGGCACAAGGAATCTCCCACTTTATGGAGCTATCGTGCGGATGGCGAGAGAGATCTTATGATTTGGCATTATGCCTTATGTGGTCTTGTCGAAGAATCATCTTCACCGGGATGGGCTAAACGGTTGACCGATGAAGAAGCAAAGCGTGCTGCTGCGTATGCAACGCTTAATTGGGATGATTTTCCTTCTTGGTTTGCAGGGTTAGTCAAGGAACACCCAGGCGCAGTTGAATCAATCTTGGGCGATGAACTTAATCGCCAACTAGCAATGGCCTCTGATCACCAGCATCTTCCTCTTCTATATCGTTTATCCAATGCAGAAGTATCTGTTAAAAAGCTTCTGGCTCCCCGCCTTTGCGCTGCCCTGCCGAACTGGCCCAAAAAAATTGCTGAAGAAAAAAGCGTGAGGTTTTCAGCAGATCATCTCGGTCGAGTGATAAAAATTCTTGACGAAACGGCAGAATTACAGGAACGTCAAACTTTTGCTGCTGAATGCTCCGTGCGATTCAGCAAAGAGCCGGATGGGCCGCTGGCACTGTCTTGGCTAGCGGGGTTATTTCGCTTTGATCCAGAACAAGCCGTTGAAGTCCTTGAGCAGGGTCTGAATGCGGTCAAAAAGTCTGCACGAACAGACCTTGCTGTACGTCTCTTTGCCGGATTATTTGAAAGGGATTCAAGCTCAGTCCTGCCCTGTTTATCCAGAATTGAAGATCAAGCAGCTAAGACTAATGCGTTAAAACGTTTGTTACTATGTGCGTATACCTTCATTCATCCAGAACAGGATAAGATTCATGATGGAGCCTATTCACCAGATGTTCGCGATAATGCTGCAAGTGCTCGTAGTAGTTTGTTAAGTACACTACTTGATACTTCTGGAGCAGGGGCGCATAACATCATCCTGGAGCTGGCTGACAATCCGCTTTTTGGTCATTTTCCAGACCGCCTGCGTCAGATGGCGAGAGAGAGGGCTGCAAAAGATGCTGAGTTTGCCCCCTACGAACCTGCTGCTCTGGTTACGCTTGAAAAGAAGTTCGAGGCACCGCCGCGTAGCCGAGATGAATTATTCGGGGTCATGATAGATCGGTTTGAGGATATTCAGCACGATATTGCCCATCATGATTTTAATATCCGCCAGACACTTCGCACCATCACGGATGAAGAGGAAATGCAACGTTATTTGGCCAAAGAGTTCGATGAAAAAAAGAACGGGGCGTACACCGTTGTACGAGAGAATGAGAAGGGGGATAAAAAACGAACCGATATTCAGCTTAACGCTATTCACGGCGAGCAAAAATCTGTTATTGAGATCAAGTTGGCGATAAAAGATCGCTGGACAATAGCTGATTTTCAGTGCGCCTTGCGTAATCAACTTGTTGGAAAGTACCTCCGCCATGAAACCTGCAAAGCCGGTTGCCTGCTGCTGACCTGCAACGGTAGTAAAAAATACTGGCAACATCCTGAAACCAAAAATCAAGTTTACTTCCCGGAACTGATCAAGCTGTTGCAAACTGAGGCCAAGGCAATTGAGCAGGAAAAGAATCACGAGGTTTGTCTTGCTGTTTTTGGTCTTGATCTTACCGACCCACATCTTGAACCAGCACATGGAAATAATCGGCATCTTGAAGATAGAATGGATATCGAAGATGCAAAAAAAGCCCTTGCAGACCCACAAGAAAATCTTTCTGCCCAAGAGGTTTGGAAAGAACTTGGCGTTTAGCATATGCGCTACGATATAGAATTTCGTCCTGCGGTTCTCAAATCCCTCAAGCCCTTCCCAAAACAGGATTTGGTACGCATCAAAAAAAAGATAGAGGAACTGGCTGAAAATTTACCCAATCCTGATCAGACCAAGATGAAAGGTAATAATCCCTTTCACAAAGTCCGATCCGGTAATTACCGGATAATCTACACCATAGAAGAAAAACGTCTGGTGATTCTGATCGTGAAAATCGGGCATAGAAAAGACGTGTACAGAAATTTGGCGTGATCCGTCGTAGGGATATGAAAAACCGTTGACAAAGTTATCAAAAACGATAACATTTAACCATGAAATGGAAAATAACATTCTACAGTCAAAAAGTTGAAGAAGAGACGCTATCTTTTCCCAAAGGAATTCTCGCCAACTTTTTACATATAGCTGAGATGATAGAGGAGTTTGGTCCGGCACTAGATGGGCCGTATACCAAGTCGCTCGGTCAAGGGCTGTTTGAGATGCGAGCCAAGGGGAAAGAGGGCATTGGACGATCCTTTTTCTGTATGATGAAAGGGAAGGAGGTGATTATCCTTCACTCTTTTGTAAAAAAATCTCAAAAGATCCCTCAAAAGCGTGCCCCCCGGCCTGCGCCCGAGACCAAACCTACAAATAACAAGGAGATACAAACTTGTTACTTAGAAGGAACTTAAAATCGCCCGAAAAAGATTGCAGGAGGTACGGTCATGAGAGCCACACTTGATGAGTTTAAAAAGAAGGCATTAGCCGATCCTGAAGTGGAAAAAGAATATCGTAAACTTTCTCCTGCTTATGCGTTGAGAAAACAGCTGATAAAAATCCGCAAGGATGCTGGCTTAACCCAGGCGGAAATTGCTGAAATCCTGAAGACGAATAAAAGTAATATTTCCCGACTGGAAAATGTGCATTCAACGATTTCTCCCCGACTCTCAACCATTGAAAAATACGCCAAAGCTGCGGGTTACGATCTGAAAATTAACTTTGTTCCTCAAATATACTCAACACCGGAATGAATTGATTTTCTTATTCTTCCATACGTGATGTAGAAATATCGGACGCTATTTTTTCGCCCTTTTTCGGAGTGCCGAGGAAAAGCGTCCCAAAGGGACAATGGTTCCGTTTTTTCAGAAATGCGGTAGTTCAAAAGACCGAACCGCAATTATTGATCTGACCTCTCCAGTTAATCGCCAATAAAAAAAGAGTTATCCCGTATTTTGTAGTACAATTC
The DNA here is from genome assembly GCF_052785085.1 of Candidatus Electrothrix sp. Lineage (NCBI taxonomy): Bacteria > Pseudomonadati > Thermodesulfobacteriota > Desulfobulbia > Desulfobulbales > Desulfobulbaceae > Candidatus Electrothrix > Candidatus Electrothrix sp. The sequence goes on along the minus strand of NZ_JALAAI010000061.1, from coordinate 12,160 downwards.
ATCTTCTGTTCATGTTTTACTGATAAAATAGAAGAAAATAAGATGTGACGATAGAAAGATCGTCCCTCAAAATATATTTATTCTTTAAAGGAAGAGTCCGCTATGAACACTTGTACACTATCGCTCCGGCATTCTGCTCCAGAAAAATTGTTTACAGATTACTTACTTGCTTTGACAACTCTACTCCTCTCTCTGTTCTGCGCAAGCACAGTCCAGGCCAGTGATGACGAGAGGTATGAGCGTTATAGAGGAAGAGAGGTGAAGATGTACGGCGTTATTGACAGTATGCCGAGTTCTGGTTTAACAGGAAAATGGGTCGTTGGCGGTCGTCACGTTGAGGTTACCGACAGAACGGAGATTGAGGAAGAACATGATCGGGCCGCAGTAGGAAGGCCTGTAGAAATAGAAGGGTATCGGGATAATGACAGGCTTATTGCCCATGAGATTGAAGTGGAGCGAAGCAGAAGGCACCGCCGTTCTGATCGTTGAGCAAATTATCCATCGTTTTAACGCTGGATAACTCAACACCCCAAGGTAATCGTCACCGCAAACCCATGAGGCTCCCGGTTACGAGCTGAAACCGTTCCCTGGCAGGCAGCAACACAGGTCTTAACAATAGCCATGCCCAGACCAACCCCTCCGGAATCCCGATCACGGGAAGGCTCTGGCCGGAAAAAGGGATCAAAGAGGCGATCAAGATATTCCTCAGCAACACCTGGCCCGGAATCCTTGACCATGAGAATGGCCTGCCTGTCTTTTTTCTCAGCAGTAACCGTAATTGGGCCAGCCTCACCAGCGTATTTCACCGCATTGCGAAGCAGATTCGCTAAAGCTCGGGTCAGCAGATCAGCTGAGGCAAGGGCAGAAAGCTCAGGATCCACCTGCACATCAAGCTGCACCGCTGGCGTTACCTCCCGGCGGACAGCCGCTTCCACCACAGGCAGCAGGAGAATCTCCTCCACTTCAACCGCGCTGGAGTTCATCTCTGCTCGGGAAAAAGCTAACAACTCCCGGATCAGCTTGGACATCTCTTCCACATCTTCCATCACATCCTGCACCCGTTCCCGGTTGTTACCCTGCAGCCGTTGCTCTAACACCCCTAAACCGAATTGAATCCGGGCCACAGGCGAACCCAGTTCATGGGCCGCATCACCGAGAAAACGCTTCTGTCCTTTGACAAATTCATCAAGCTGGAAGGTCATATGCTTGATGCTCGTTGCCAGCTGACCAATCTCATCGGCCCGAGGCTCATTAATGGAGACGTTGAAATTTCCCCTGGCGATCTCTTCGGTGGCCCGGGTCATACGGATGATGGGCTTGGTAATATGACGAACCAAAGGTATCCAAAGCAGGGCCGAGATAAGCAGCACTGCCGTCGCAACCACCATCCAGGGCAGGGGGTCAAAGAAAAATCCATTGCCGGTGATAGAATCAGAAACCGCCAACAGTATGCCAGGCACAGGCCCATGTTCTGCGTCGGGTAGAAAAGGCATACGCATACCAAACCAATACCGATCCGGCTCCTTGGAACGCATGATCAGCTCCCGGCCTCCTTTGTGTCTTTCCGGCAGATGAAATTTTTTCGGACAGCTCTCGAACTCTTCTTCTGTTTGGTATTTTGCTTTAAAATCAACACGCTGATGAAAAAAGCGCTGGCTACGCAATCCCTTATGGCGAAGAACTTCCCGTATCCTATGATGAACCTGTTCAGGCAGGGTTTTAAAAGCAGGAGAAAAAATAGTTTCGTTTTTCAACACAACAACAAAGTCAACACCGTGAACAGCTCCGTGGCGGGCCAGTATTGCAGGCCATTCCTGGGGCCGGGTCTGCCTGAGATCATGGGAGATCAGCATGCTGGCGGCCCGCAATCGATCCGATCCCTGTCGCCCAAAAAAGTCGTGTAAATGAACCTGGGGCTGAAAGGCGAAAAACAACGTTAATGCTGCCAGGACAAGCAGGAGGTTGAGAAAAAACCAGGACAGAATCTTGGTAAAAAGGGTGGAAGTCGGTTTGATCATTCTTCTTTATCAGGTCGATGGAACATGTAGCCAGCAGTGCGGATGGTACGGATGAAACGGGGATTGCGCGGATTTTCTCCCAGTTTTTTGCGCAACGAGGATATATGGACATCCACAGATCGATCAAAGACTTCGTAGTTTCTGCCTGCAACTGCATCAAGAAGTTGATCACGGTTCAGAACCCGGCCAGCAGAATGGGCCAGGGTAACCAGAAGATCATATTCCAACGGAGTCAGGGTCAAGGTTTCCTCGTTGAGCCGGACTGTTCTCGAACCCTGGTCAATCCGCAGTTCAGCAAAAATCAGCACATCATCAGCTGCGTCTGAGGCTGTTGATGGACCGGGCTTGTCTTTCACCCGTTGACAGCGGCGGGTCACAGCACGCAGGCGGGCAAGCAGTTCTCGGGAGGAAAAGGTTTTGGGCAGATAATCATCAGCTCCCATCTCAAGCCCGACGATGCGGTCAGTTTCATCGCCTCGGGCACTGAGCATGAGTACCGGGATATCAGATTCTTTACGGAGCAGCTTGAGCACCTCAAAACCGTCCATTTCCGGCAGCATCACATCAAGGATGGCGGCATGATATGTTTCGGCCTTGACCATCTCCAGGCCCTGGGCTCCGTTATGGGCTGCTTCAACCTCATAGCCCATTGGCTCCAGATAGTCGGTGACCAGGCGGCAGAGTTTGCGGTCGTCATCAATCATCAGTATTTTCATAACAGGTTCCCCGGCATATCAATATTGAGCAGTAGCTCCCGAACCGTTGCATAGATCCGTTCATCGCTGCTGGCTCGGGGGCCTGCGACATTCAGTACCTGAATGGTATTTCTTCTCAGCCATTGCTCAACAACCTGTATAGCATCTTCTAACGAAAAATAATCCATGTTAAGATGCAGGCAGGGGCGATCATAGCGAATTGCCAGGGCCTCAGTCAGGGCAGAACCACTGCTCAGTGGACCATAGGAAACAATCAGAGTGCCATCACTTTCCTCAACATTTTTCCGGGTTCGATCCCGATACCGGTACGAATCCAGTTCCTGGAGGCAATATTCTTGGCCCAGCGGCCCATCCTCTGTTATTCGTCCTTTGGGCAACCAGCCCCCGTGGGGAATGCCCCGTTCTCTTGCGGCATCCAGAGCTGCCCTGTCAGCCCCTGTCTGGCCCCCTGAAATTATTTTTATCATCTTTTCCTCAAGGATTGATGTTCTTCCGGGTTGGCAAAAAGGAAATAATTTTTTATCTTCTGGTTATACGCAGTTCACTCGTGTTCTGCAACTGTAAAACTCCTTGAACACCGAGGTCAGATCATGCAAGAAGCTTCTCTATATACCCAAGAAGAGGAGCGTAGGATATCCTGCGCCCTTTGCCATCATCACTGCCAAATCAATCCAGGAAAAAGGGGACGTTGCGGGGTGCGGGAAAACCGGGACGGCCGCCTTTATTCCCTGGTTTATGGACGATTGATTGCTGAACACGTTGACCCGGTGGAAAAAAAGCCCTTTTACCATTTTCTCCCCACCTCCCGATCCTATTCCATAGCCACAGTTGGTTGTAATTTTTCCTGCCTGCATTGCCAAAATCATCAAATATCTCAATACCCCCATACTCATCAGGGGAAAATTACCGGAAGCATGCGTACCCCAAAAGAGGTTGTGCAAGCAGCAGAGCAGGCAGGCTGCCAGAGTATCAGCTATACCTATGTGGAGCCAAGTATTTTTTACGAGTTTGCCCGTGATTGTATGGAACTGGCCCATGAACAGGGCCTTGCTAACCTCTTTGTCAGTAACGGGTATATGAGCAGGGAATGCTGCCAGGAACTGGCTCCGTTGCTTGATGGAATCAATATTGATATCAAAGCCTTTTCCGAAAATTTTTATCGCAAGATCTGTAAGGCCTCTCTGCAACCAGTCCTGGATACTGTTTGTTTGTTGCGGGAATCAGGCGTCTGGGTGGAAATGACCACCTTGCTCATTCCCGGCCTGAATGACACACCTGATGAGCTGACAGCCCTTGCCTCTTTTATTCATAGCGTTGATCCTGCCATTCCCTGGCATGTGACTGGTTTTTATCCCACCTATAAGATGCTTGACCGCGCTCCAACTTCAGCAGACTCCTTGCGTATGGCCCGACAGATTGGTCTGGATGCAGGCTTACGTTTTGTCTACCAGGGGAATGCCAGCTCCGGCGATGGTGAGAATACGCTCTGTCCTTCCTGTCATACAGAGTTAATCACCCGAACCGGCTTTATCGTGCAGAGCAATCGACTGCAAGACGGCAGGTGTCCAAAATGTCAAGAATCTCTTGAAGGACGTTGGTAAGGGCTTTTTCCGGTGCAAAAAGAAAAGGGCATGAAAAGAGGTGCTGATGTGTTGCGTATCCAACCTGTGCGGTTTACTCTGTTGATTGCAGCCTTGGTCGGGGCTTTTGTTTTGGGAAAATGCTCAACCCCAGAGCCACCTGAAGAAACCGTGTCTGAGGTGACGCCGTATCCTGAGCGAGCAGAACAGGAAGAAAAACAGGAGGCGGAAAAGCAGGAAGAACAGGTGATTGATAATAAGGAGATTCGTTTTGATGCACAATGTCGGGAGAACAGGCTTCATCATCAATGTCCTGTGTCGCGCTTTTTTGTATCTGAAGCAAGGTGGGGTGCAAGGATATATGGAGAACCTGATGACCAGGAGTTTCCAGGACGCCTTTTTATCCGGTTAAAGCCAGTACGAAAGAAAAAACGTATTGCGCCACCAGGGAAAAAAGTGGAGGAATATGTACCTCCTATTTTTGACGATGATATCCAGTACGCTTGTAAGGGGAACCTGATACCTGCTGTATTGGCAACTATTACTGATTTGGAGGCTCAATCTATCCTGTATGGTGTCGGTCCGCTCAGCGACTGTTCTGGGATTCTTCATCGGGTTTTGATGGGGGTGCAAAAACGTTGCCCAGAACACGAGTACCCTTCTCTTGCACTGTGTCGTGATTCCAGAGAGCTGGCACGTTGGTATCATGAGCAGGGAGAGCTGATTCTTATCAAGGACGCTGTGGCCCAGTCTGATCTGATCAGACCGGGAATGGTGTTGTTTTTTGGTCGAACCGGGGTCAGGTACAAGAATGCTTCTGTCAAGACGCTGTTGTCCTCACGGCATGGGATTTATCATGTGGGTGTGGTGGTGCGGGTATATAAGGACAGGAAGGGGAAAGTGGCGAGGTATGAACTCTTTCACGGGCATGGCCGCAGAGGCAGGACAAAGGCATCTGTAACAAAATGGCATAAACGCAGGCCAACCAGGGCCAGTTATCCGCCCTTGGGCAACGGACGTCAGCAACTGGTGGCTGTGGCCCGGATTGTCCCTTTGAAGAAAACGCTGAAAGTTGTTGAAAAAGATAATATCTTACCCTTAAAACACCCTTGAGTAAACGCCCCCGTACCGGTATGATATACAGGTTTACCTGGCTGAATCCGCAAACAACCGCACCACACATCTTTCTGTTTTATCAGCAGGACACAAAGAAAAATGACATCCCTAATGCCTGAAAACAAAATATGGCCCGTGGAAGAAATGGTCCACGAAGATGAATTCACGGACCGAGTGGAACTCCTGCGCGAGCTGGACCAGTGGGTCGCTGCGATCCGGCGCATGGGCGCAACCAGCACTGCCCTGATCGCGCCCCGGAGAATCGGTAAAACCGTGCTCCTGGATCGGCTGGTGAACACCGTGTTCTTCAAGCCGGAGTATCAGGTCGCACCGTTTTACTTCAAGATGACCCGGGAAAAACGGACGCTCAGGGAGTTCCTGCTGGAGTACGCAACTACCTTTTTCCGGCAGTACCTGGCCTATTGCGAGCAGGATCCCGTGCTATTCGGACAGGATACAACAATGGAAGAGCTGCTGGATTATAGAACAGACCATAAGGCCGCCATCATGGCAAAGGAATATATTCAGCGTTTTGTGCATCGCTATACGCATCACGGAGATGAGGATGCTCTGATCCATTGGGATGCCTTTATTCGGGTACCTGAACGGCTGGGTTCCCATTCCGGCACCAGAGTGGCTGTGATCATCGACGAGTTCCAAGATATGCAGTTCAGTATTTACAATATGCCCAAAGAGCTGATGGATGCCAAAGACCGCTCAGACGGGTACGGTGCCATCCGGCTTGCCAACACCTTTGACCGGCAGGCCCAGAGCCGCAAGGCACCCATGCTGGTTTCCGGGTCCGCTGTGACTATGGTGTTCCGAACCGTCATGGGCGGGCCGCTGGGCGGACGTTTCGGCTTCAAATATATCAAACCGCTTTCCGTGCCCGACGGGGCCGCGCTTCTCCATACGACCCTGAAATACTATGCTCCGGATAAGAAGGTCACACCGGAACTTGCTCTCTATGCCAGTGCCCAGACAGGAGGTCATCCCTATTATCTCTACTGTCTGGCGATATCCGAATGCGAAGGGAAAAGTTTCAGGAGCCGGGAGGACATTGACCGAATCATCCGCTACGAGATCGAAAACGGCAAGATCTACGGTTTCTGGAGGACCCACTTCGACAACAACCGGGACCTAATCAATCAGGATGATGATACGGAGCTGGGGAAAAAGATCATCTACTATTTCACCCGCTATAATAATCAGCCTGTGGATACCAAGGCCATTGCGGACAAGCTCGGGGTGCCGAAAAAGGCTGTAGCAAAAAAGATAGAGAAGCTCTACGCAGCAGATTTGGTTTATCGGAGTGCGGAAAGATTCTACACCTTCAATGATATCTGTCTGATGCGCTTTATCAAGTTTGTGTATGAACAGGATCTGGAAGGAGTGGACGAGGTGGATCTGAGCCAGCAGGGACTGCTCAACACCATGAAGGGAAAATTTCTGGAAATGGCGACCGAGGTTTCCATGCTCAAATTCAACCGTGAGCAGCTGCCCGGTGCTTGGTTTGGTAAGCAGGGCGAGCTGGAGGTACCTCTGTTTCAGTATGTCAGAACCCAGACTGTCAAGGCGGCAGCAAGCCCGGCCTACCAGATTGACCTGCTCGGCAGAGAAGAAAAAGAAGATCGGGTCTGGCTCTGTGAATGCAAGTACACCCGGAAGCCTATGGGGATGGCACAGGTGGAAAAACTTGAGGCTGCGGTACGGGTATTCAGGCAGCAACTGGAAGAAGAAAGACAACCGGTGCCGGAAGTACGGTTTTGGCTGATCTCAACCGGCGGGTTTACTGACGAGGTGCTGGGGCTTGCTGGCAGCCGGGAGGATATGTATGCATCTGATTATGACGGTATTAACAGCATCTTCAAGAGATTCGGCAGTAATTACTCCATTCCTCTGTTTGCGGAGAATGAAAAGCGCACATAAGGATTTCCCTAAAAACACCCCCTTGTTCGGTATGGGATTGTAGGGGCAGGTCCCTGTGCCTGCCCGTTTATATACCGTATGGGACATTCAGGGCGAACACAGGGGTTCGCCCCTACGGCATTCAAGATAATGGACAGTATATTGTCCATAACTGAAAGATTATTGCTGCAAGGGGTGATATATTAACCTTTACTTTGTTTCGTCACCGGTTACAATGAAGTCATGCTCACCTCCATCCCCGCATTACTCACCCCGCCGGAAACAGAACAGCTGTTGGCGGAACGCTTCAAGACCCTGCGCCTTCAGGCTGGCTATAAACGGATCACCTTGGCTGCTCGGGCCGGAGTGTCTCCGGCATCTCTGAAACGTTTTGAGACAACAGGGCAGGTATCCCTGAAAAACCTCTTGCGTCTGGCTCACGCCCTTGGTCGGCTGCCTGAGTTTGCCGACCTTTTTACTCCTCCTGAGGCACGCTCTCTGGCGGAGTTGCGGGAGATGACCCGACAAAAAACACCGAAACGGGGAAAAATCTGATATGGCTGCTGGAATGCAGGACGTAGAGGTACGATTTACTGTTTCGCCGGAAGAATCACTGCCAGTGGGTGTTCTGGCGATACAGGGGCATCGCCTGTTTTTTGAATATCATTCTTTCTGGCTGCAAAGGAACCTGGAACTCTCCCCCTTTATCCTGCCCGCCAAAGCCGGTCTTGTGGAACATCAGCAGCGGACTTTTGGGCCGCTTTTCGGGCTTTTTGATGATTCCTTGCCCGACGGCTGGGGACTGTTGCTCATGGATCGGCATTTTCGCAGCCTGGGTCGTGAACCGAGCACCCTTTCTCCCCTTGACCGCCTGCTGTACCTAGGCCGTTCCACTATGGGCGCATTGACCTATTATCCTCATGAGGCCCGGACTTCGGAGACAGATTTGCTGGATCTTCATGACTTGGCTGCGCATTCTCAACAAATCTTTGCCGGTGACGAGGCCGAGATACTCCCCCTCTTATTGCGCACCGGCGGCAGTCCGGGCGGGGCGCGGCCCAAGGTGCTTGTGGGCTGGAATGGGCAGGACAGGAGGATTATTGCTGGTGACGATGATTTGCCTCCCGGTTTTGAGCACTGGCTGGTCAAATTTTCAGCCGAAGAAGACAGCCGCGATGCCGGGCCGGTGGAGTATGCCTATGCCCTTATGGCCTGTGCTGCCGGTATTGCAATGCCGGAAACCCGATTGTTTACCACCGAACAGGGAGAGTCTTTTTTCGGGATCAAACGTTTTGATCGCAGCCCGGATAATCGTCGTTACCATATCCACACCTTTGGCAATCTTATCCAGGCGAATTTTCGTATCCCGTCCTGTGATTATGCTGATCTTTTCAAGGTGACCACCCTGCTGACCCGCAACCATGAGGATCTTTTGCGGGCCTTCCGGCTGATGCTGTTCAACATCCTGACTCATAATCGTGACGACCATGTGAAGAATTTCAGTTTTATTTTGGATGATCGCACAGGGAAATGGTCTCTGGCCCCGGCGTATGATCTCACCTTTGCCAACGGCCCCGGAGGTGAGCACAGCATGACCGTTGCCGGTGAAGGGCGTGCTCCTGGGTACAGGCAGGTTGCCGAGCTGGCAGGACAGTACAGTGTTGCGGAGAAAGAACTGGAGATGATGCTTGATGAGGTTGGCGCTGCTGTGGAACGCTGGCCGGAGTTTGCTCAGGTTGCTGGGGTTAGAAGGGTGGTCAGTGCGCGGATTTCTCGGCGGTTGGCTTCGATACGTTTTGGGCATAAAGGGTAACAAGGAAAAAGGTTGTCCTCAACCGGAAGGGCAGGGCACTTGCTGATTGCTGAAGAACATCCTTGAACAAACAGTTCCGCATAGGTATGATGCCCTGAACACAACATTATATATCCTTTCATTCTGTTATGGGCATCAGAGAAAAAACATGCAGCAGATCATCAGGCCGGAACAGGTACTACCTGCAAACCAGCTGAAAACGGCGCAGTTCCTCTGCGAACACATCTTCCCGCATCTCCCGAAACAGCATTTCTTTCTGGTCGGCGGCACGGCCTTGGCTCTGCAATACGGCCATCGGCAGTCAGTAGATTTCGATTTCTTTTCCTTTCCGCAGGGCGAAACCACTGACCCGGCTATAGAAACCGTGGACAGGCTGTTCAGACGGCAGGGGATCTACCAGCGTCGTGACCTGGAAATAGTGTACGGGCAGCTGCATTATCAGATCAACGGGGTTGCTGTCCTCTTCAGCGTATTTCAGAATTTCAGTGCCGAGTATGAACAGGAATTCTACCGTATCCCCCTCCTGCCCACAGCAAAGACAGCCTTTGATTTTGACATCCCCCATACTCTTGACCTTGCCGGAATGAAGGCCTTTGCCCGCTGTCATCGCAGCAAGATGAAGGACTTGGTCGATCTTGCGGAAATCCTTGAGCAGGGCTTCTCCCTCTCGGACATCATCAGCACGGCGGAACAGCAGTTCGGCTATGACATTTCCGGCAAAGAGATCCTTAATGCCTGTATTGATATTGAGGATGTACTGGAAAATACGCTTGACGAGCCGATCACCTTTCTGCGCAGGCAACGGGTGGAGGACTATATCGCCTTCCTGAAAACCAAGGCTCTGGAACTGTGCAATGGTGATTCTTAAAGTTGAAGAAGGTCACTCAGCGGCGGTTGCCCGGCTCCGTGCCGATTGCGCCGAGCTGTTCTGGGATATTGATGTCGGCAGGCTTGACTTGCAGAAGCATTATAAGCTGATCATCACCCAGGTGCTGAATTACGGTTCCCTGACCGCTGTTCAACATCTGTTCAAGGTCTTTACAAGGGAGGCCATGCGGGCCGCTCTGGAGGAGCCGATCAAAGGTTCCTGGTATCCCCGGACATATACCGCCTTCTGCACCCTGCTGGATGCAACGCCGCACAGCCGGGCTGTGAACAGAACTTTGATCCGCCCCCGAAAGAAGGATGCCATGACCCGCTTTTTTGAGCGGCTGTGACAGTTTCCTCTGATGTCGGGCCGCTATTGAATCTCTTGTATAATCGGACTGAAAAGAATTTTCTGGCTCACCACAGAAGCTGTTCCGTTTTTCAGATTATGCTACTTCCAGCCTCAGACTTTTCCCTAAAGCCTTTGCATAATTTGCAAGAGTGGATAGGCGGATATCCTCTGCATGATTTTCAATTCTTGAGATAGCAGATTTGCGGGTTTTCAACTTGGCTGCTATCTGTTCCTGAGTGAGTCCAGCGCTGATTCTGGCTTCTTTGAGCAGGGCACCTATTTTGAACTGCTCGTAACCGTCATCATAATTTCGGGCGAACTTAGGGATCTTCTTCTTTCTTTTCTCAATATATTTATCAAGATCATCCATGATGTTCCCTCCTGCTCAGATAGTCTTTTTTCCTCTTTTCGGCCAGTTTAATTTCTTTTATATAAAGTACACAAATATGTGAACATGGTCAAGGAGAGCATTCAGCCTGCGATACTCTTGAAAAAAGGTTTACACTGTCTATTTTGGGACACCGACGTGAAAGGGCGCTCCTGGGTACAGACATGTTGTTGAGCTGGCAGGGCGGTATGGTGTTGCGGAGAAAGAACTGGAAGTGATAATTGATGAGGTTGCCGCTGCTGTGAAACGCTGGCCGGAGTTTGCTCGGGTTGCTGGGGTTAGAGAAGTTGTCAGTGCGCAGATTTTTCAACGGTTGGCTGGGGTGCGGTTTGGGGGTAAAGGGTAAAAAAAGGTGGATTATTTGCGGTTGAGCCGTCAGTCAAATCTCCTTGAGCCACGAAACAAAATATATGTCCGGGCATAGCGTAATCTAGCAGATCTCCCCGTCTCTTTGTTACTCAATACCTTGCCTTTTCCATAAAAATATGTTTTTTATCTTTGTAGATATTACTATGAATATCTCCTTGATCGGAAGATAACCTTCCAGGCAGCAACAAATAAATAACCCTTGATTTGCAGCTAGACATTTCAGATGAAAAAATCCGAACTAATCGGATGAATAGGAGAAAAGTATGCAAACCCGTCCATATGCTGTCCCGACGTTACTAGAACTTATACGTACACATAGGTTTCGTATCCCCCAATTTCAGCGTAACTTCAGATGGACTAATGCTCAAATAAAACTTCTGGTCGATAGCATGGCGAGAAATTACCCTATGGGGTCATTACTGGCTTTGGCTAAAAATCCTGAAATTCCGCTGCAATCAAGATCTATTGATGCGTATGTAAGTCAACCGGATGTCAACAGCCTAACTTCTGACTATGATCTCCCTGATACAGACAGCCTTTTTTATGTGTTGGATGGACAACAGCGCCTAACTTCTATTGCTCGTGTTTTTCTCAATGGCGATCCCAAAAGGGCTTTTTATTTTGATCTTAAAGAAATAATAGAAAGTTTTTCAAGCGAAGATGATAATACTTCGTGGATTAAAGCTCCTCGCCGCCGCAAGGAGAATCCTGACCGTCGAGAACATAACAGATGGATCAGAGCAGATATTGCGATGTTAGACAGCTCAAAAACAGAAGTCTATGTATATGAGTATCTTACAGACTCAGGTGAAGTTCCAGATTGCCAAAACGACATGACTCGGCGGTGCCAAGTAGCGGCACAAATTAAAAATATTTTTGATACATTAAAAAACTACCAAATTCCAAGTAACCGTTCAGACCCCTCTCATTTTTTTTACGCAGCAAGAGGCAGAGGAGGCACATCCAGCCCCTGGCGCCGAGCCGTGATAACCTCAGCGAGATATTTCCACGGACAGGCGTTGCGCTTCCTACA